>CABZTA010000005.1 GCA_902528485.1 uncultured SAR86 cluster bacterium | reverse complement strand
GATTGTTCTATTGAGGAGTTAGAAGAACTTCGTGCTGTTCAGATAAAAAATAAACAAAAGCCCATGTATGACGGGCGTAGCAGAGATAAAAATTTAGAATACGAAGGAAAAAATGTTCTTCGATATAAAATGCCTGCAGTTTCAACTTCATTTAGAGACTTAATTTTGGGTGATATCACGGTAGATAATAAAGAATTAGATGATTTTATTATTTTGAGAGCCGATGGAACTCCTACTTATAATTTTTGTGCAGCGGTAGATGATATAGATATGAAAATTTCAACAGTCATTCGAGGAGACGATCACCTTACTAATACAATTAAACAACTCAATATAATTAAGTCACTTAATGGAAACATTCCTAGTTATGCTCATCTACCTATGGTCTTGTCAGAATCAGGAAAAAGGCTGTCAAAAAGAGACGGTGCTCTGGATATTATGGACTATAAATCTGAAGGCTATTTAAGCGAGGCGCTACTAAATTACATAGTTAGATTAGGCTGGTCTAAGGATGAGGTTGAGAAATTCACAATGGATGAATTGTTATCATATTTTGACCTAATAGATATAAATTCTTCTGCCTCAAAATTTTCACAACAACTTTTAGATTGGTATAACAATGAGTACTTAAAAGATTCTTCAAATAAATCTATTCTAGAGAGAATAAATGAAGGAAATCAAAAAATTGATCCAGCCACCCCTAGAATATTAGAGATTATTGAGGTTTTAAAAAAAGGTGCTAAAACTTTAGTTGAAATTGAGCAATCAATTTTAATGTTTACAGAAAAACCTATCATAGATGCTGATCATGAACTCAGAAACCAAGAAAATAGAGAATTACTTTTAGACTTCATCAGTCAATTTAAGGAAATGGATTACTCCAATATTGAGGATTTAAATATTTTTATTAAGGCCTATATAAAAGCAAAAGAAATAAAATTCCCCCAACTTGGTAAGCCGATGAGATACGCTCTAACCGGCAAGTCCAACGCGCCCAGCATAGGCGAATTATTATTTCTAATTGGAAAAGAAGACTCTTTAGTAAGATTAGAAAACTTTACAAAATAAAAAAAGGAGCCAAAAGGCTCCTTTTTTTATGATACGAACGGTCTATTCACTCCAATTTGTATTACCTGGTAATGCAGAAGATAACATCAAAGAATTTTGAGTGCAGTCTTGAAGTGGCTCAAATAACTGAGTTTGCATTGCAGCTCCGCCTGTTGACATCAATGCAGCTAGCTCTGCTAATGCAGCATCACTTTCTAACACCATCATTGTTGCAAAATCATAATCTGTAGTTTGACCAGCAACTGGAAAGATATTAAACATAGCCACTTTATTTGCCATTCCTCCAGCATCCAGAAATGCATTCATTTTTGAATAAGCAGAATTAAAATCCATCATAGAAGCATTTTCTTTAGAGGTACATAATGCTGTAAACACGGGTCTAATATCAGTAGGCTCCCATCCGTCTGCCTGTTTTGTTGGAAACATAACTCCCATTAAGTGACCCATACAATCCGATGGCCCCATAACTCTTTCAAACTTTTTCAACATATCGCCAGATCCATTTCTAACCCAGTTGAAATGAGATTTTGTAAAGTTTTCCCAACTGTTAGCCACACCAAACCACATTGATTTACCGTGAATTGAAGCACCTGCGAAATCGGCTGTGAAAATATATGCATTATAGTTTTCTAAACCAACAGGATCATTTTCTTCTTGCCATTCTCTCCATTCAGCACCCACTTCCATCATATCCTCAATGTTTTTTCCTTTTTCATAGGAACAACCATAGTACATTTCAACAGGGAAGGTTGGAGGCATGCTTTGTGCCAGTATTGCCCCGGAACTTAAAAGGGCAACGATTATTAATATTTTTTTCATATTTATCTCCTTATTAAAAATTTATTAATCCATGTTACTCCAAGGATTTTCAATCATTACTAATGATCTTGTAGGACAATTAGCAATCTTAAGCCACCTTGAAAAAATTTTATCTCCTTCACCATTGGTAAAGAAATTTTGGAATCCACCACCCATCTCAGTGAAGTCAGGCCAAGCAGTCATTAAGGCGAATCCATTTGGATTCATATCGCCCATAAAAGTGGTGAAGATCCACTGGCCACCTTTCATACCATTTTTTTCTGAAAACGCTTCCACGTCCTTAGAAACTTGTCTCACATCAGCAAGAGTAAACCCCTCGTTTAACTCACAAAGCCACATTTCAGCTGGAACCGGCGCAGAGGAATCTTGTGAAAAAGACATTCCCGATATCATTAAGATAACTACAGAAATTAAATACTTTAGATTTGTCATTATTACTCTCCTTTCTAAATATCTCTAATAATTAATTTAACTTATAAATCAATTAATTAATACTAATAGATCCAGTTTAAAAAAAATTTCACAATTTTATTGATGACGTTTGTGAGAGACCTTAAATTTTTGTGAGAATGTTAATCTTCCGCTAAATCTCTTTTCAACTCTAAGCTTGCTAGTGAAGCATGGTTTAAAATATTCCTTCCCATAGAAGATGATTGAATCTTTGAGAAAGAAGAGAATATTTTTATACGAGCACTATGCACTTTTTCCGAATCAGGATTAGCATGAAGAGCTGTTTCAATAAGATGCGCTGCAATGTTGTGATTTCCAGCCTCTGATTCAATCAGTGCTTCATCAATAATCTTATCCAAAGAACCAACTAGCTCAAGCCATTTTTTTGCCTCCTCTGATCTTGGAGTCGGAAACAATCTATCGTATTCTCCATCCCACCAGCCTCCATACCTTCGCCAAATCATTCTAATTAAAAACTGCGGATCGTCGTAGACTGGTTTCAACCAAGGTAATTTCATAGCGACTGTATCGAATTTCACATTATGGATTACGAAGTCCAATGTTTTACCTCTATTCATGAATGAAAGTACTTGTTCCTCTATGTCATCGAGAAAGGTTGCTGTTGTCTCTAGCGCTTTGTTTATAATTTCAGTACCAAACATGGGATAACCGTGTCCGGGCAACATGATTTCAACATTAAGTTCAGCCATCTCTCTCAATGCAGTAGCCCAATCCGATATATATCTTTGAACTTTTTGGGGATTTCCTCCATTCGGCACAGCCCAAATAAATAAATCACCTGGAAGAAGGATTTTTTCTTGAGGAATGTAAGCCCATAAGTGATCATCAGTTTCCCCTCTAGCAGGATTTAAAAAAAATTCAGTTTCACCAACTTTAAAGCTCATCTTTTCATCAACAAGGATATCGGGATATCTGTAACTATCGGGCCAACTAAACTGAGGAACGTTGATAGCAAACTGTCTTCTGTTTATTGCAGTGTTCCATCCAAGAGTTTTCTTGTACCTATCAAAGTGATCAGGAAGTAATTTATGAGCATAGACAATAGGCCTATCTCTATTTAATGAACCAGCCTCATGATCAAATTTTTCAACTGCAAATACATGATCCACATGATGATGGGTATAGATAGCTGCTTTTAAAGGTGCATCGGGTCTCCAATTTCTTATATCCTCAAACGCTCTATCGACATCTAGGATGCTGCCCGTATCAAGTAAAACCAATCCATTCCCTGTATCCAAGACATAAAAACCGGCTATACCCTTAAACGCAAGAAGATTTTCATTAATTTCAGTTGAACCATTAATAAATGCATGTACAGGATGATGTTCAAACTGAAGATCTAATTCATCATTGATTGCTTTACTTGCTAATTCCTTTAAATCCATAATAACCTAACCATAAAAATATTTTTATAAACCCAGATATCTAAATATAGCACCGAATTAATAGAATGCGTTTTCAGCATACAGAACAAACATTGCAACTGATTTCTAAGTTAGAGAGATTTATGGATGGATACATATATCCAAATGAGGAAACTTATGCTGATCAAATGTCCGTTTTTAGAAATGAGGGTAATCCTTGGCAAACAGTTCCGATAGTAGAGGACTTAAAAAAAATTGCTAAAGGAAAGGGTCTTTGGAATTTCTTTCTACCTACTAGTGAATATGGCTATGGATTAACGAATCTTGAATATGCCCCTCTTGCAGAAATTATGGGAAGAGTAGGTTGGTCATCTGAAGTTTTTAATTGCTCTGCGCCAGATACTGGAAATATGGAAGTCCTAGAAAGGTTTGGTAGCGATGAGCAAAAAGAGAAATGGCTGAAACCTCTTTTAGAAGGAGAAATAAGATCATGTTTTGCAATGACTGAACCTAAAGTTGCTTCCTCTGATGCTACCAATATATCTTCTTCAATAGAACTAGATGGAGATCATTATGTTATCAACGGAGAAAAATGGTGGGCATCTGGTGTCGGACATCCAAATTGTAAATTCTTAATTTTTATGGGAGTTAGCAATCCTGAAAGTCCAAAACATCAAAGACAATCACAGATTATCGTACCTTTAGATTCGCCCGGGATAACACTTAAAAGGTATCTGACTGTTTATGGTGCAGATCATGCACCTCATGGACACGGTCACCTTGTATTCGAGGATGTAAGAGTCCCAAGAGAAAATATGATTTTGGGAGAGGGCAGAGGATTTGAAATAGCTCAAGGAAGACTAGGCCCAGGAAGAATTCATCATTGTATGAGAATTATCGGTCTTGCAGAGAGAGCCCTGGAAATCTTATGTAAACGCTCACTTAATAGAGAAGCTTTTGGCAAGAAATTAGCAGAACTCGGAGGTAACTACGATGTGATTGCAAATTGTCGGATAGATTTGGAGATGGCAAGACTATCTACCTTGAGAGCAGCTTATATGATGGATGAGGTAGGTAATAAGATAGCGAGAAGTGAGATAGCTCAAATCAAAGTATCTGTTCCCTCAATGGCTGTGAATATCATAGATGCGGCCATTCAAATTCATGGTGGAGAAGGTGTTTCGCAAGATACTATTCTCGCTGGATTATTTCAATCTACCAGGTACCTTCGTATTGGAGACGGTCCAGATGAAGTGCACAGAAGAACAGTTGCAAGAGAGGAACTGGGCAAACTTAGAGCTTCATCATAAAAATTTATTTGTTAAGATTTCTCTATGAAAAAATTCATTCTAATTATTTCAATTGTACTTTCGCCGTCATTATTCGCTCTAGATTACAAAGATTTTGGAAAATTACCCTTTTTCAGTAATGTAACCATTTCTCCTGATGGAGAGAAAATAGCAGCTCTAGCTAACATTGAGGACAAGCCTTATATTGTAGTCACTGAATTCGGTTCATCTAATTTCAATCCCATCGCATCGCTTAAGAATGAATACGATCGTCTTGAATGGATTGAATGGGCAAACAATGAAAAAATCATTTTTCAAACAAGCAAGGCAGAAAAAGTTCGTGAAAGAACGTTTAGGGTATACGACTTAAACACTATTGACTCAGATGGCTCAAATTTTAAAGTTATTGAAAATAAATCCATTTACAAAGATAAGCAAAATTCAAATATTTCTAAATATGAGAGTATTTCTTTAGTCGATATTCTAGAAGACGATGAAAGCAAGATATTGGTATCCAGCTATGATCCGAGAGAAAGAGCAGCTGCTATTTTCGAAGTTAATTTAAAGAATAATAGATTTAAAAAAATTGAGTCACCGTTTACGGATCAGGATGGCGATAGAGTCACAAGCTTCATTGTGTCTGAAGGAAAAATTCAATTTGCTGATTACTACGATTCCGATGCAGGCATAGCTAAAATTTTCTACCGACCAAAAAAAGAGGATAGCTGGATTGAAATATACAGAGCGAATACAGAAGATCTTGCAACAGATAGCTTCTCAGTTGGAGGGGTGGATAAAACAGACGGTAATTTATTCATATATTCTAATTTTGATAGTAATTTCTCGTATATATCTAAATTCAACCTTGAAACAGGAAAATTAAGTGATCCTATTTATCAAAAAAAAGATCATGAAATCGTACTTTTAGAAGTTGAGGATGGCGATATTAAGATGGTCTGTTACGAAAAATATACTAGAGAATGCGATTTATTTGATCCCGAAGAAAACGGCATCATCAAAGCCTTAAAAAAATCATTTCCAGATCATTACATTAATATTAGTTCTTACAGCAAAGACTTTTCTAGATTTATTGCAACAATCCGGAATTCTAATTCACCAGCAAAATATTTTGGATTTGATAAGAGGACGGGTAAATCCTTTTTTATCTCTAGTCAATATCCGCAACTTGAAAACAAAATTAACTCTATTACTAAAGTTATTGAGTATAAATCTCGTGATGGATATCAATTGTATGGTTTTTTGACTATGCCAAAAGCTATCAAAAATCCGCCTATAGTACTTTTTCCTCATGGCGGACCTACAGCAAGAGACCGAATTGATTACTTCGATCCGTGGCTTCAAGCCATGGTCAGTCAGGGTTATGCAGTATTTCAACCGCAGTTTAGAGGTTCAGCTGGCTGGGGAAAAGATTATCAGGTCTCTGGCTATAGAGAATCAGGCAAAAAGATGCAGAATGATATGATCGATGGCTTTGATTATGTTGTAAAAAATTACGATCTAAATGGTAACAAAGCTTGTATGGTTGGCGCCAGTTACGGAGGTTATGCCGCATTAACTGGCAGTTTTCAATCTCAAGACAGATTTAAATGTTTTGTCAGCATTGCTGGAATTTCAGATTTTACAAAATTAATGAGGTCTGAAACATTCTTTAGAGGCTCTGCCAAAATCAATAAAATTATGCATGGAGATCCATTCGAAGATAAAGCTTACTTAGATTCTGTTTCTGCAATTAACTATACAGATAATATAAAGCGACCAATCTTATTAATTCACGGAACTTACGATACTCAAGTGCCTCACAATCAATCGGCAATGTTCTATGACAAAATTAAAAACAGTAATAAATCTGTAGAATATTTTGAATTACCTAAAGCTACTCATTATTTTGATGAACAAGGTAATAGATTTGTTATGTTCAAAGAGATTGAAAGATTTTTAGCAGAAAATCTTAATTAAAGCTCTACCAGCTGTTTACCAATATTTTGACCCGTAAATAATCTATTTAAAGCATCTGGACAATTCTCTATGCCAACAAGAATATCTTCTTGATGTTTCATTTTGTCATTTGCTAAATATTCTTCTAATTGCTCCAGAGCTTTTTGGGCTTTCGGTAAATAATCCATCACCAAAAAACCCTCCATAGTTGCTCTTCTAATAACTAGGTTCATGAGATTTCTTGGGCCGGGTAGGGGTTCGGTCGAGTTGTAACCTGAAATTCCACCACACAATAATATTTTTGCATTTAAATTGATATGATTGAGAGTAGTTTCTAGAACTTCCCCCCCAACATTATCGAAAAATAAATCTATACCGCCTTTAGCTTTCGCTCTGAGTTTTTCAGCTAAATTTGAATTTTTATAATCAATTACTTCGTCTAAACCGCAATCATTCTTGAGCCAATTACATTTTGTTTCTCCACCGGCTATTCCAATAACATGACAGCCATTAATTTTAGCTATTTGAGCAGCTACTGAACCTGTGGCACCTGCAGCTCCTGAAACAAGTACATTCATTCCTTCTTTCACCTGCCCAAGTTCAACCATTCCATAATAAGCTGTAATACCTGTTGCACCTAAAACGTTTAGGGTAGTAGGAATAGGAAACTTATCACCAAGTTTTCTAAATCTTCCAGCATCATCAGGAGTCGTTTTACAATATGTTTGCCAACCAGCAAATCCAATAACTAAATCACCGACTTGATAGTTATCATTTTTAGATTCAATGACTTCACCAACTCCCATAGCTCTTACAACTTCATCGATCTGAACTGGCGGTAGGTATCCGGGAGCGTCATTCAGCCAACCTCTTTGTGTTGGATCAAATGAAATATATTTATTTTTGAGCATGATTTCGTTTTCTGAAAGCTCACTCATTTCTTCTTCTAATAGATCAAAATCACTTTTCTTCGCCATGCCTTCAGGTCTTTCTTTTAGAACCCATTTTTTGTTGATTATTTCATTCGAAATTGTCATTTATTCTCCGCAATTAAAATTTTGTATATTTGCTCATTAAAGTTACTATTTAGGCAAATGAAAGTCACTAAAAAACTCGAATCTTATTCTTTCGGTGCCATGATTGAGAATATCGATTTATCTGCAGAACTCACCGTTGATCAAATATCTCAGATTCGAAATGTATGGATAGATAATCAAGTAGTTTTTTTTCCAAATCAAAAATTAACAAATGAAGAATTTGCAAGGTTCGCTAGATACTTTGGTGACTACGGAGAAGATCCCTATTTAAGAGCAATGCCAGAACATAATCATATTGTTGAGGTAAAAAGGTCTAAAAAAGAAAAGACGTCCCCATTTGGCGGTACTTGGCATTCAGACTGGTCCTTTTTGAATAATCCACCGGCAATGACTCTCTTATACTCAAAAATAATTCCTCCTATGGGTGGCGATACTCTTTTTGCATCAACTAAAGATGCTTGTAGTGAGCTAAGCTTAACCCTAAGGGAGCAAGTGAAGAGCTTATCTGGCATTCACAGCGCCATGCTTCCGTATGCTGATAATGGCTTTTACGCTACTGAATCAGAAGAAAGATCAATGGATATTGTTACCAGCAAAGAGGCTAGGGCAACTCAAAAACATCCCGTCATAAAAAAACATAATGAATCTAACTTAGAAACCTTGTTTGTTAATCCCGTATATACCGTTGGCATAGATGATAAGGATGATATGGAAGCTGGAACTATTTTAAGTTCCCTGTATGAGCATATCCTTCAAGACAAGTTTATCTACCGACATAAATGGGATGAGGATACTTTGTTAATGTGGGATAACAGATCCGTAATGCATATGGCTGAGGGCGGTTATGACGGACACGATAGACTTTTACACAGAATAACTATTGCCGGTTAATTTCCAGAGACTTCCAAACCTTCTAAATTTCCTTCTTTTCGCCATTTACGCATTATACTGAAAAACTCCAATGGGCCTCCACCATAAGGATTATTCTGGGGCTGAAGATCAGGTTTACCTTCGTTGTTGTAATAACCCGGAGTACAATTTTCCCTAAATTCTTTCATGTCGCGCGATTTACGGATTATTTTTTCAACCCAATCTTTTTCAGCATGTTCAGATGCCTCCACGAAGGTCAATTTATCCTCTTTCATCTTCTTGAGTATGTAAGAAAGATGAATACTTTGTTCATCTAGCGAATGAGTATAGTTAGCAGTAAAAGCACCTTGTTGAGGGCCAAAAAAGAAACAATTTGGGAAACTTCTCGTATGCATGCCATGGAATGTTGAAAGTCCATCTTTCCATTTATCAGAAATACTTACTCCTTCTTTCCCATAAATTTCATACCCACATCTTCTGGTGTATTCGGTTCCTACCTCAAATCCGGTAGCAAAAATGATGCAATCAACTTCGTATTCCTTTCCACCAAAAATTATCCCTTTTTCAGAAATAGTGTCGATTCCCTGACCGTCGGTATCAACCAATTCAACGTTTTCGTTATTGAAAGCAGATAAATATTCATCGTGAAAACATGGACGTTTACAGAATTGACGATAATAGGGCTTTAAGGAATCAGCTGTTTTTGGATCATTAACGACACTATCGGCTCTTGATCTAATCTGTTCCATTTTTTCAAAATCAGCCATTTCGACTTGTTTCGCTAAATTGCTAAGACCAACGTAGCTCATAAATTTTCCTTGCAGGTATGCTCTTAAACCTTCTTTATATAATTTTTTTGAAAAAACAGAGCCAAGAGTCCACAGAAAGATTCTAAATTTTGACGGACCGTTATTTAGTAATGCTCCTAATATCCTTCGAAACACTTCAGTCCAACCATCATTCACTAAGTCTTTACCATTTACGTTACCTGTTAAAAATCCTTCAAAATTCTCTCTTCTTTTCGTTTGCCATCCTGGAGATTGATTTAGAAACCAATTCTCATCGGTATCGACGTTATTTCTTTCATCAATCGATGATGGAGTTCTTTGAAAGACATAAAGTTGTTTTGCTGATTCTGCTAGATGCGGAATGCATTGCACTGCAGTTGCACCTGTTCCAATAACTGCAACCCTTTTATCTTTAAGATTTGATAAATTTCCCTTCGATGAACCGCCGGTATATTCGTAGTCCCATCTGCTTGTGTGAAAAGTATGTCCTTTATAATTATTAATGCCATTTATTGCAGGCAATTTAGGACGATTAAGAGGGCCGTTAGCATGAACAACATGGTTACACTTAATCTTATCTCCCTTATTAGTGTTTATTTCCCAAAGTCTTTCATTATCTTTCCATCTGACGTCGTTGACTTCAGTTTGGAAAATAGCATGCTCGCTTAATCCAAATTTCTCTGAAATAACATCAAAATATTCTAAAGTTTCGGGTGCGTTAGTGTATTTTTTGCCAGGAATAAACTCAGTTTCTTCAAGCAGAGGAAAATAGATATAGGATTCAATATCGCATGATGCTCCCGGATATCTATTCCAATACCAAGTACCACCAAAGCTACCGCCTTTTTCAATAATTTTAAAATCAGAAAACCCGGCTTCTTTAAGTCTAGATGCAGCGAGAACACCACCAAAACCACCACCTATGATTACGATTTCATAAGTATCAGTTAAAGCCTGCCTTTCAATTTCTTCATTAATATAGGGATCATCAACGAAATAAGAAAAATCACCGCTTACTTCTTGATATTGATCATTCCCGTCATCTCGAAGCCGTTTATCTCTTTCTTGTCTGTATTTATCTCTTAGTTGACCTGGATCAAAAGAATAATTTTGCATTTTTATTTCCTCACGCAGTAATAATTTATCATATCCACACCCAAGCAAAAAATATTCAAAAATAGTAAAGTAACTGAATAAACTATATAAACGGGGCTATAGCTCAGCTGGGAGAGCGCTTGCATGGCATGCAAGAGGTCGGCAGTTCGATCCTGCCTAGCTCCACCAAATATCCCAATAAGTATAAGGGTTTCAGTAGATCAAGGTTTTCTGACTATTTGAAACCCTAACTTGAGTCACACTTTGAGTCCCACTTTAAAAACTAATGATTTCAAAGGGTTTTTGAAAACCTAGAATATTTGGTTATATAGAGGGTTCTGGTGTACTTTTTGACTGCGATTTAGCAGTTCACAAAGGGTTTTATCCATTCCTATATCGTTCCTTCTTTTTAGATGGTTTAACTCAATATTTGAGAAGTGTGCCTACAAAAAGACCGAACTCGCGAATACACCCACAAGGTAAGTGCTAGACAGTACCTTTGTGTAGAGGGTTAAATATAATCATGAAAAATTTAATAATTATTATGACTTTATTATTCATGAGTAACTTTTCCTCAACTCTTTCCATAAAAGATTTTATGGAAATGCGAGATTCTGGCTATCCTGATGAAACAGAAATTTATTTTTCTGGTCTTATGTCGGGGGCTTTAGTAATGAATTCTATGGCACAAGATAAATTTAAAGATAAGCTTTTCTGCGGACCGTTTGAAAGATACGATGCAAAATATCATATCGCTATGACCCATATGTATGTAAAAGACACTGGTCCAACTATCGCACCATTGTGGAAATCTGAGTTAGGAAAAGATTTCTACCAAGAAGAAGTTTCTACAGCTTATGGTTTGATGTTGCTTAACAACTACTTTTGTGAAAGTGACTTCAACTCAATGAGATAAGTTTTGGTCCTAAAGGGAATTAACTGAAATGGAATTATGGGTTTTGATTGGCATACCAATATTGGCACTCTTTATCGCACAGATATTTGGCGGAGATAAATTAAAAGACCTTTTGTCGTTGGTTGCAAATTTGGTTGTTGGCTTTGCTTTCTTTGGCTTGGTTTTCTTTGCCATCGTTGCAATAGTTATGGACTAGGTTAATTAATTAGAAAAGTGGATAAGGATTTAAAAAAATTTGTAATTAAGTGTTTGATATTTTTTGGAATGCTTTTTGTATTTACTTTGATAGTTATCTACATAGTTGATCCTTGCATTCTTAATATCTTTGGAGAATGTAATATTTATATCCCATCTTTCTAGTACTAGGGAGAAGTGACATATGAACGATTTTGTTAAAAAGTGTTTTATAGTTTCTGGATTTATTTTGGCGTTACTTTTGATCATCTATTTATTTCAAAATTCTTGTTATCTATTTGAATTAGGTTGTAGAGAAGCTTATTAGAACAAAGTGAAATCTATGGAAAATTTAGAAACATTATATTTTTACTGGGAAAATTCTGCAGCTGTCATAGTTGATATTACGCCAGAGAAAAGCAAAGGTTTTATTTTGCGTGTACTCAAAGAGCATGAAGGCTGGAGAGAAGCTACCCCAGATCAAGTTAAAGATTTTTTTATTGATGGCACAAGATTATCAGAGTCTGAATTTATAAAAGAGTTTGGTGTCATAGGTGATAATCTTCCTAATCTGCCGTTAGAATAAATACTAAGGTTTTATTAATAACCAAACGAAAAAGAAAATTGGTGCCATCCAAGCTATTAAACCTAGCAAACCAGGTATGAAGTATAAAAATAGATGGGGAAAGAACATCAATGTTTGTCTGACTAAAGATGGATTATCCAAATCTAGTTTTACACTTAGCCATTCTTCCCAACTTTTAGATATTGATGTGAAGATATCAATAATGAATCTGGAATAGATGCCATAAAAAACTAAACCACACGCTATATAAACTAATGTCAGTATTTCGGTGTCAATCAAACCATTGAATAGTTCTCTAATAGTCATAGGTAAATTATTACTTATTTAAGCGTAAAGGGAAGGAAAACAATGACGAGAACCTTCCCTTTGTCTGACAATGAGGGATGACTGATGGAAATATTTATTTATAAGAGATTCAATGGACCGCGAAATGAAGGAAGATTAAAATGAAAAAGTTATGTTTATCGTTTCGGTGATACTTTTATCTTTATGGGAAATATATTGGACGGCCAAAGCATGCTGGAAAGCTGCTCAAGCAAAAGAAGGTTATTGGTTTATTTTTATGTTGGTCTTTAATCTTTTAGGAATACCAGAGATTTATTATCTTCACTTCAGAAAAGATAAAAATAAGCTAAAAATATGAAAAATTCTTAAAAATTAGTAAAATGGGTATGTGAGGTACAAATATGTCTGAAAAATTAGCAAAATTTACAACCATGACTAAAGGCACGGCTGAAGATTATCAAATAATCGCAGAAGCTAGCATGCAACATAGTGTCAATCTTCCTGAAAGGATGATCGAACATTTGAACCTATTGAAGGGCGATCATGGAGGTTTTGCGGTTGATAGATATACTCATTGTTTGCAAACTGCTACAAGAGCTTTGCGCGATGGGAGAGATGAAGAATACATTGTTTGTGCGCTTCTTCATGATATTGGAGATACTTTAGCGCCAGCAAACCATGCTGACTTTGCTGCAACTATGCTTGAACCATTCATTTCCGATAAAAATTATTGGATCCTCAAACATCACGGAATTTTTCAAGGATACTACTTTTTTGACTTTCTAGGATTGGACAAAAATATGAGAGATAAGTTTAAAGACAATCCTCATTGGAAAGATTGTGCAGAGTTTTGTGCAAAATACGATCAGAATTCATTTGACCCTGAATACGATACCGAACCCATTGAGACTTTTATTCCTATGCTAAGGAATGTTCTTTCTCAAACTAAAAAATCTATCTACAAAGCTAGTTAAGATTTTTTTGGTTCTGCTTTCTTTTGAATCTCAGAATCATGATTTTTTTTGGTCTCCACAAGAGAGCCTATTACTCTGTCTAATTGATCAAGAGACCATAATTCATCAGATAAAAAAGATTCAATTACTGCAGGTTGCTGCATTATGCCTACCGTTCCGTTTTGCACATGTATGATCTGATTCGTAACATCTGATGCCTCATCACAACAAAGCCATGTTATTACAGGAGCTAATTGTTGCGGCCCTTGTTTCCAATCGTTTGTATCTACATCTCTGCCTGCAGCTTTAATTAAGTCAATGGTCATTCTGGTAGCTGCTCCGGGAGAGATTGTATTTACAGTGCACTTATATTTAGTCATTTCAAAAGAGAGACTTCTTGTAAAACCGGCAATGCCTGCCTTTGCGGCACCGTAATTAGTTTGCCCAAAATTTCCATACAACCCAGAAACCGATGACATATTAATAATTCTGCAGTCCATCCTATTAGTTTCTCTTATGTAAGAGGCAAATGGTTTAGTGCAATTAAAATGACCTTTAAGGTGAACGGCTATAACCTGATCCCAATCATTTTCTTCCATATTAAAAAGTGTTTTATCTCTTAAAATCCCTGCGTTATTGATGAGAATATCCATTCCACCAAAAGTATCTAGAGCTGTCTGGAAGATATTCTGTCCACCAGCAAAATCAGAGACGCTGTCATAATTTGCAACTGCCTCTCCGCCTGCAGCTTTAATTTCTTCAACTACTTCATCTGCAATTTGAGTACCGCCTGTACCATCGGTATTACCCCCTAGATCATTAACGACGACTTTTGCTCCTTCTTTTGCCAAAAAAAGAGCTGTTTCTTTACCGATACCTCGACCTGCTCCTGTTACAACAGCAATTTTGCCATTTAATCTTCCCATGATTTCTCCCTATTAATTTAATGCATTATGTTTATCACTAAAGTATATTATTTTTTTAATCAAATAAATGTCAGAAGTAAAAGAATTTAAAGTTTCAAACCTCACACTTTTTCTGCATTCAGCAGGATCAGGCGTCGTAGGGATTAAAAACGTTATTTTTGGTGCTTGGGTTCTTTTGTATTACAACCAAGTTTTAGGTCTGCAGCCTTATTTAGCATCAATTGCTATTGGTGTTTCCTTATTATTTGATGCAGTATCGGATCCTTTGGTTGGAGTTTGGTCAGATCGTATTAGATCTAGGCTAGGAAGGAGACATCCTTTTATTTATGCAAGCATCATTCCCTTAGCGATATGCGTTTGGTTATTATTCACACCGCCTAATTCTTACGACCAGAGTTACTTGTTTGTTAAATTGCTCGTTTTAACGATACTCATTAGGTTGGCCATTACTTTTTTCGAAACACCTAGGGCTGCTCTAGGCCCAGAATTAACCAAAGATTACGATAGAAGAAATTTACTAAATGGAATGGGTATTTTCTTTGGATACGTTGGAGCCATAGTCATTGGTTTCGTGATGCTTGAATATTTTTTACCTGAAACAGATCAATTTCAGGGCTCAACGGCTTTCTTAAACCCAGAAGGATACGAAAAGCTTGCTTATTTTGCTGCCATCCTCGTGATAATTTTAGGAGTAACAGCTGCATCCAGTACTCATAAGCATATTAAGGATCTTCACGTAGTTGAATCATCAGGACCAATTAAATTAAAAAATGTTTTAGCAGAAGTCATAGAGGCACTATCTAACAGATCATGGTTGATGATCTTTCTAGCTGGGTGTCTGTATGCTCTCTTTTTAGGTTTAAATAATGGCATCGCTAATTACATCAGTGTTTATTTTTGGCAGTGGACTCCCTCAGATATATCCATCTTTCCTTTAGCAGGGGGGATCTCTGCAATTATTGGAGCAGTTATCGCAGTAGCAATTTCTAAAGGAAGAGAAAAAAGAATTATTGCACTTTTAGCTTTTACTGGAACAATTTCAATTTCATATATCCCATTCATTCTAAGATTAGTTGATCCTTATTTTGAAGTGCAAACTTTTCCTGCTAACGGATCCGATGCCCTCTGGTGGGTGATGTTAATGCATCTATGTGTAACTGATATCTTCTCTGTTATGGGTTGGGTAGTTATGATTTCAATGATGTTTGACGTTGTTGAGGATAGTCAAATGAGAACGGGGAGAAGAGACGAAGGACTCTTCTTGTCTGGTCCGGGTTTATTTCAAAAAATATTTTCAGGTCTTGGTGTTTTTATAATAGGTTTTGTACTGCAGTTCCTAGGTTTCGATAACTCTCAATCTAATGTTGAGCAGATGCAAGAACCCATCAACAACTTAGTTATTTTTGTATGCATCAGTGGACCAATACTAAATTTTGCTGGATTAGGATTCATTTACTTTTATTCTATAACTAGAGATTCACATACTTCCGCAGTTGATGAGTTAGGCTATAAGACATAAATGTTTTTTCCTTTATACGACGATAATCCGACATCCATAAGGCCTTACGTAACGCAATTTATTGTTTTCGTTTGTACGATTGTTTTTGTTTTTCAATTTCTTGCTGGAATGCCTGGACAAATATTCTTAGATTTTGGTTTTATTCCAGATAGATTTTTTTCTAATTCATTTTTTGATTTAACAATTATTTCTTCTATGTTTCTTCATGGAGGTATTGCACATATCGTGGGTAATATGGTTTATCTATGGATTTTCGGTGACAACGTTGAAGAATCCATGGGAAGGACAAGGTTCGTACTGTTTTACATAACTTGTGGCCTTATCGCTGCTTTATCTCAAGCTTTAGTTAATCCTGATTCAAATATACCGATGGTAGGAGCAAGCGGAGCAATAGCTGGAGTTCTTGGAGCATATTTGATGTTGCATCCAAGGGCAAACGTTAGCTGCTTTGTATTCTTAATAATTTTTATTCAAGTCATTAGAATTCCTGCTTTTCTTGTATTGGGTTTTTGGATTTTAGGACAGTTTTTTAATCTTCCAAGTTCACTGCAAGATGAAGGCGGAGTAGCTTATCTGGCACATATAGGTGGATTTATCGCAGGGATGATACTCGTTCCTTTATTTAAAAAAAGAGATGTTAAGTTATTCGATATTCCTCATTCAAAGCCATGGCAAAATACGAATATGAATTTTCAAAAAGAAAATTCAAGAAACTTTCTCAATGATTTTATTAAGAAGTCTGAGGACAAGTTCAGAAAATAGATTGATGCGAATTATCTTAAAATCATTTTTCTATTTCCTGTTTGTAATACTTATCTCGGCTCTTATCTATAGTTTGGTTGCTTTTTTTGGTTTTTTTGGATCATTAGAGCCCGGTGGAAAGTCAATAAATAGTGAGTTGCCAAAAAAAATATTAAATCAAAAAATAAGAAGTCAATTAAAGCACTCCAACTCATCGAAACAAATCCTCTTTGGTGACACACATGTGCATACAACATATTCCACCGATGCATTTCTGTGGAGTCTGCCAATGTATAACGGAAGAGGTCCCCATCCTGTTTCAGATGCTTGTGATTACGCAAGATTTTGTTCAGCTTTAGACTTTTGGGTAATTTCTGATCATGCTGAGGCTAGTACCCCTCATAGTTGGAACAATACAATTGAGCAGGTACAAAGCTGTAACAAAAGTACTGATCCAGAAAACCCAGATATGATTACCTTTTTAGGATTTGAATGGACCCAAATTGGTGATAACCAAAATGAACACTTCGGACACAAAAATGTCATTCTTAAAGAAATTGATTCTGAATATCTTCCTAAATCTCCAATTGCCGCAGACCGGGCCAGTCTTAATAATTTTAGAGATCCCAACAGGGTGAATGAAGCGAGAATAAATATGATGGTGCAAGCGTATAACGATCTTGCAAATAGACAAAGGTATTACGATTTTATCGCTTACAATGCAGATATTTCCAAATCAGCCGTTTGTTCAGGGAATTCAAACGATGAAGATGATTGTCTGATGTCTGCTGATACACCCAAAGAGCTTTTCTCTAAACTAGATGACTTGGAAACCGATTCTATAGTCATTCCCCATGGCAACACATGGGGATTTTACACTCCCTTAGGTTCCTCTTGGGATGATCAGCTTGATGATGTTCATGATCCGGAAAAACAAATTTCTTTTGAAATTATGTCCGGTCACGGCAATTCAGAGGAATATAGAAATTGGACAGAGATTATTTTTGAAGGAGATGAACTTATTTGTCCTGAGGCGACAGAGAATTATCTCCCTTCATGCAAACAAGCAGGGAATATTATCTACGAAAGATGTATTGAAAGTGGAAAAAACGAAATTCAATGCAGAGAGGATGCTAAGCAAGCAGAGAGTTTTTATCTTGAAGCGGGGCAATCGGGACATTTTGTAGTTCCGGGAGCAACACCGGAGATATGGCTTGATTCTGGGCAATGCAAAGATTGTTTTATACCGAGTTTTAATTATCGTCCTAAGGGCTCCTTTCAGTATGCTTTAACAAAAAGAGGCAACAACAACGAAAAATTTATTTTTGGTGTTATTGCATCAAGCGATAACCACAGAGCTCGACCTGGTACTGGATACAAAGCCGTTGATAGATTACTGACCACAGAATCGAATGGAGTCAAAGACCCTGCTTTTGAAAGGCTCTTTTATCCCTTAGACGAAATAAGCGATAAACCTGTTAAATTTAAAATTGAAGAAAGATTCATACCCAATCCTCTTGGATACTGGGAATCAGAAAGGCAAGAATCATTTTTTACAACAGGTGGTTTAGCTGCAGTCCATGTAGACTCAAGAAGCAGGGAAGGGGTTTGGGATGCTTTTAAAAGAAGGGAAACCTACGGAACAAGCGGACTAAGAATACTGCTTTGGTTTGATTTGATTACTGAAAATGGGTTAGTGCCTATGGGTTCTGAGTACACCATTGATAATAATCCAACTTTTCAAGTCAAGGCTGTCGGATCTTTCAAGCAAAAACCTGGTTGTCCTGATTATAGTTTAGGTAAAAGATCAGCAGAGGACATAAAGAAACTATGTATGAATGAATGTTTTAATCCTGGTTCTGAAAGGTATGCCATAACAAGAATAGAGGTCATAAAGGTCTTGCCAGAAATCAATGAGTCAGAAGATCCAAACGATTTAATTATGGACCCTTGGAAAATATTTGAATGCGAAGAAAACAAAGCCGTCTGCAAAATTAGATTCCAGGATGAAGATTTTCTCACTAATAATAGAGAAGCAACTTTTTATGTGCGTGCCATACAAGAACCTACTGAAAGAATTAATGGTAAAAATCTTAGATGCACCTATGATGCTGAAGAGAATTGTATCGAAACAAATTTTTGTTACGGTGGCTATAAAACAGATATTGATGATAATTGTGTTTCAATGTCTGAAGAAAGGGCTTGGTCATCACCAATCTATTTGAGTCCATTAATAAAACCTAATTTAGCTGCGTCAAAACTAGACTAACCATTTACTTCAATTATCCTTGTTTTATGAGATACTTCTGGAGTAGGAGATAGATGGAAGTACAAAAAGATAATAATTCGTTCAAGTTGCCTTTTATGACCAAATTCTATTACGGGTTTGGTTCCTTAGCTTATGGAATTAAAGACAATGCCTTTAACTATTTCCTTTTGTTTGTCTATGTTCAAGTATTTGGATTATCACCAGATTTAGCTGGATTGGCTATCCTTCTCATGTTGGTTTTTGATGCTATCTCAGACCCTCTTATTGGCTACTATTCAGATAATTTAAAATCTAAATGGGGCAGAAGACATCCCTTTATGTATTTTTCAGCAGTTCCCGTTGCTATTTCATTTTTTTTAATATGGGATCCTCCGGATAACTTAACTCAATCACAATTATTTTGGTTTTTGTTAATCATCGGGGCAGTGATAAGAACTGCGATTACCATTTATGAGATACCGAGTAATGCTTTGGGGCCAGAACTTTCAAAAGATTATGTCGAAAGAAGTTCATTGCTTTCTTTTCGATATTGGTTTGGCTGGTGGGGCGGCTTGGCTGTTTGGAACTCTTTATGGATTTTCGTTGTTTACAGCACCTTAACCGGCACCCAAGATGCAAGATTTGTTGCAGATACTTGGATGACCTATGGATTGGTATGCAGTCCCATTATGTTTTTAGCAATTGTTGTAACTGCAATGGGTACTCACAGACATATAAAAGATTTACATTCTCCTGAAATACAAAGAAAAACACTAAAAGTTATTTTCTCCGAACTTTACGAGACGATGACAGTAAGTAAAAACTACATAATTCTTTTTATTGCCATGATTATGATGGGAGTAGCTGGAGGAATAGGTACAAATTTAACGCTGTATTTTTATAGTTTTTTTTGGGAATTTACTCCATTAAATATCTTAACAATTGGTTTGAGTTTATTTTTAGCACCCTTGGTGGGACTTGTTGTATCGCCCCTTTTAGCAAATAAATTTGGTAAGAGAAACGGGGCAATAATTCTGTTTGCAACCTCTCTAACGGTCGAAAATGGTGTGATAGCTCTAAGATTATTAGGTTTAATACCAGATAATGGCTCTCCAATAGTTCTAGGCTTTGTTCTTCTTTTCCATTTCATAGGTGTTGCGACATCAGTTATCTCCTTTACTACATTAAATTCAATGGTGTGGGATACAGTTGAAGAGGTTGAAATAAAAACCGGAAGACGAATGGAAGGAACTTTACTAGCTGCAAGATCGTTTGCTGCAAAATGTATGAGCGGCGCAGGAGCTTTTGCGGCCGGACTAATTTTGACTTATGCATCTTGGCCAAAAAATGCTGTACCCGGACAAGTGGATGAATCCGTTTTGTTCACCTTTGGATTTACGGCAATAACTGCTTCAATAATTCTTTGGTCTATTTCGCTGTTTACTATTTCCTTGGTAACAACCACCAAAGAAAGTCATCAAGAAAAACTTTCTGAATTAAATTATCTGGAAGACTGAAATGATCCAAACTGCAATTGAAAAGAATTTAACTAAAGGTATTGATTTACTTCATCTAGAAGTAGAAAACGAAAGCCCAAATCATAACGTTGAGCCAGGAAGCGAATCTCATTTTAAAGTTGTGGTGGTTTCCGATGAATTTATCGAAAAAAGATTGGTGCAACGACATCAAATGGTTTACAGAATATTAAAAGAAGAGATGACTAAAATTCATGCTATTGCTATCCATGCATTTACAAGGGATGAATGGCAAGAAAAAACTGGTCAGGATTTAAAATCACCTAACTGTTTAGGCGGGGAAAATTAAAATACATCAATGTTCCATATTTCAACGTTTTACGATTGTCATGAGAGAGATAATTCTTTTTTGAAACAAATCTTATCGAAAAAAGCTGATGAATTCTCCATAGTTGGAACAATTATTTTGACTCCCGAAGGAATTAATTCAACCATTGCCTGTGAGAATTTAAAATACCTCCATTCTTTTGAGAATTTCATAACTAAGTACTTTCCCTCAATTAATATTGGACGTTCTTGCTCAGAAATCAAACCCTTTAAGAAATTTAAGATTAAGGAGAGACATGAACTTGTCCCCTCAGGAACAAATCTGAAATTAACAGATTACTCTACATCACATATAGACCCTGAACTTTGGAATGAGTTTTCAGAAAATGAAAATACGATTTTAATTGATGTAAGAAATAATTATGAAAATTCAGTTGGAACTTTTAAAGGAGCTCTAAATCCCGATACTAGAAACTTTAGAGAATTTAAACACTTTGTAAAAAAAAATAAGAATAATTTTAAAGGAAGAAAAATTGGTATTTTTTGTACCGGAGGAATTCGTTGCGAAAAAGCATCTTCTATTTTTAAATCAGAAGATATTAATGACGTTTATCAACTGAAAGGAGGAATTCTCAGTTACTTAAAAAACAGTAAAGAAAAAAACCTTTGGGAAGGCGAGTGTTTTGTTTTTGATGAGAGAGTAACTGTGGATAAAGATCTTAACAAAGGTTCTTTTCAGCAATGTTTTGCATGCAGAAGACCACTTTCAGAGAAAGATTTAGAGTCATCTCATTATTCTGCTGGTGTCTCCTGTCATCAATGCATAGATGAAAAATCAGAAGAAGACAGATTAAGATATCTCGAGCGACACAAGCAGAGTATTAAAAAAAACAATTAATAAACAATGGCATTTGTACAAAAAATCTTACATTTTGTGGTTTACAAATCTTCAACTACGTTAGCTATTGTTTTACTGATCACTTTCAGCCTTGCATTTGGAGTTCAATTTTTTCAGCTAGACGCTTCTTCGGATACCTTGTTACTAGAAGATGATGATGATCTTAAGTTTTATAGAGATACCAATAAAACTTTTGGCGGTGGCGGGGGAGGTGACTTTTTAATTGTTACTTACTCTCCTAATGATGATTTGTTCTTACAAGAAACACTGACAAAAATAGAAGAATTATCCGATGAGCTAGAAAGTCTTGAAGAAATTGATTCTGTTTTGAACTTTCTTGACGTTCCTTTGTTAGAAAGTCCCAGGCAATCATTTTCTGAAATAGCAAGTAATCCCATATCCTTAAGGAAGAAAAACGTTGATCTATCTCTAGCAAAAAAAGAATTTTTAAGTAATCCAGTTTACAGGGGTCTCCTTGTTAGTGAACAGTTAGACACAGTAGCTTTACAGGTAATAGTAAAACCTACAACACAATACAATTCTAAGATCCAAGAAAGGTACCGAATTATAGAAGATTCTTCTCTTAGTGAAACTGAGAAAGAATTGAAACTTAACTCACTTTCTCAAGAAATTGATGTCTTAAAGAAAGAAAATGTTGCCTCTCAAAAAAAGTTAGTTGCTGATACAAGGGAAATTATCTCTAAGTACAAAGGCGATGCAGAAATATATCTTGGTGGCGGTCCAATGATATCAACTGACACAATTCAATTTATCCTGAACGATATAGTTTTCTTCGGTTTCGCGGTTGGTCTTCTTTTCATTTCTGTACTAGGCTTTATTTTTCGTCAAATCAGATGGATTTTACTTCCTTTGATTAGTGCCTTCATTTCTGCAATTGTTGTTACTGGCTTAATAAGTTTTGCAGGATTAAAAGTTACAGTAGTTTCCGCAAACTACATTGCTCTTCTCATGATTATTGCAATATCTTTGACAATGCATTTAGTTGTGAGATACCAAGAACTCTTATCTAAAAACTCTGAGTTAAGTCAAAAAGAAATAGTGTTAAAGGCTTCAACACAGATGTTTATTCCATGTCTTTATACTGCCCTAACAACAATAGTGGCATTTCTATCTCTCATTATCAGTGATATTAAACCTATTACTGATTTTGGCTTGTTAATGGCAACAAGTATCGTTATAGCCTTTTTAGTGACTTTTTCTTTTTTTCCCGCAGTTATTTCTAAATTGCCCAAAAAGGATAAGGATTTTGTAGAGGATCAGTCTTCAGGGATAACCTTATCTATATTCCAAATTTTTAAATATTCTAGAATTAAAATTCTCTTTTTTTCTCTAATAATTTTAGGACTATCTATCCTAGGAATATCTATGTTATCTGTTGAAAATAAATTCATAGACTACTTCAAGTCGGATACAGAAATATATAAAGGACTTTCTTTAATTGACGAAAAATTAGGCGGCACTGCCCCCCTTGATATAGTAATAAATGCACCTAAAACAGAACTTATAGAGGATGATTTTGAAGATTTTGATGATCCTTTCGGTTCAGATGATTCAGCAAGTGGATATTGGTTTACAAGTCAAAATTTAGAAAAGCTAGAAGAAATTCATGATTACTTGGAATCCAGGATAGAGATTGGAAAAGTTTTGTCTGTATCAAGCGGTATAAAACTTGCAGAAATAGCCAACGGAAGAAAGCTTAATGACCTTGAGTTAGCATTTATGAGAGAACTGCTACCTGAAGATATTAAAGAAAGCTTACTTAATTCCTATATTTCTGATGATGATAACCAAGTAAGGCTTCAAGCCAGAGTAAAAGAATCTTTAGACGGCCTGAATAGAAAAAACTTAATAGACGAAATAAATTATGATCTTGAAAATAAGTTTGGACTTGATAAAGAGCAATTCAGGCTAACGGGAATATCGGTTATTTATAATAATCTACTACAAAGTCTTTTCTCTTCTTTAATTGGCAGTGTAGGTATAGTTTTCATAGCAATTTTCGTAATGTTCTTATTTCTTTTTAGGTCTATCAGCTTAGCTTTGATCGGGATGATCCCTAATTTTCTTGCAGCTGGATTTGTGATGGGTTCGATAGGATTTTCTGGTGTTCCACTAGATATTATGACTGTTACTGTGGCTGCCATAAGTATAGGAATTGGGGTTGATAATACGATTCATTACTTACACAGGTTTAAAAGAGAATTTGATTTGTCGAAAGACTATGAAGAATGTCTCAAGAATAGCCATACAACTATTGGGAGAGCAATGTTTTATACATCATCAACCATCGTCATTGGATTCTTAATTTTATTATCATCAAATTTTAATCCATCCGTATTTTTTGGGATTTTCACTTCACTAGCTATGATCATGGCAATCTTAGGATCGTTACTTTTATTGCCAACTCTTTTATATTATCTAAAACCATTGAAATAATTATGAGCACACTAAAAGGAACAAAAATAATTGAAATAGCTGGAATTGGTCCAGCTCCCTTCGCAGGAATGTTATTGGCTGATATGGGCGCTGAAGTAATTTTAGTTGACCGCAAACAAAATTATGGCAAAGGTTCAAAATTTGAAGTATCTGGTCGAGGAAAAAAATCTATAGCCGTTGATTTGAAGTCTGAAAAGGGGATTGAACTTGTTCTAAAGCTAGTGGAATCTGCCGATGCATTGATAGAGGGATTCAGACCGGGAGTAATGGAAAGGTTAGGTTTAGGCCCAGATCTTTGTCTACAAAAAAATGAAAACCTAATATACGGAAGAATGACTGGATGGGGACAAACCGGTCCTCTTGCAAATGCTGCTGGACACGACATTAATTACATTTCTCTTGTAGGAGCTCTTGGCTCCACAGGGAGAAATGGTGAACCTCCTGCTCCTCCTTTAAATCTAATTGGAGACTTTGGTGGCGGCGGAATGTTGTTAGCTCTAGGAATATGTGCTGCATTAGTAAATGTAAAAAATGGTGGAAAAGGTCAGGTCATAGACGCAGCTATGACCGAAGGAACAGCTCAATTAATGTCTATGATTTATGGCATGAAAGCTTCTGGATTTTGGACTGATCAACAACAGAGTAATTTACTTGATGGAGCAACACATTTCTATGACAGCTATGAATGTAAAGACGGTAAATTTATTTCTCTTGGATCTATTGAGCCTCAGTTTTATTCAATCCTCTTGGATAAAATGGAATTAGACATTAGCGAATTCTCGGAACAAATGAATAAAGAGAAGTGGATCGAATATAAAATAAAATTTAAAAAAGTTTTCCTTTCTAAAACTCGAGATGAATGGTGTGAGATCATGGAGGGGACTGATATATGTTTTGCACCTGTACTTTCTATGGAAGAAGCTATAAAGCATCCCCACAATAAGGAGAGAAATTCATTCAGTACTATTGATGAAGTTACTCAACCCTCACCAGCTCCAGTTTTTTCAGAAACGCCTTCAAAAATCAAACATCTGCATAATCCTATTGGAGTAGATACACAGGAAATTTTAGATTCAATAGGATGGACTGAGCAAATAGATGAGCTCGTATCATCAAACGTTATCGGTGGAGATTAAAAAAATTTAAAGAGTTTTCAAAAGAAGAATTTATAATACTTTCTTTTGTCTCTTTTCTTAATAGAGCTACCTCCGACGCAACATCAATTAAAAATTTTGGTTCATTCCGCCTTATTTTTTTCCTTGGACTTAAATAAGGAGAGTCAGTTTCAATGAGAAGCTTATCTTCAGGAATATGTTTTATACATTCTCTCAGCTCTTTACCTCTTTTGAGATCACAAACCCAACCTGTAATCCCAATATAAAAATCTCTTTTCAAATAATCCTCCAATTCAAACAAGTTACCAGTAAAGCAATGTACAATTAGATTTTGACTAAATTTGTAGTTGTCCAGTATGCCTAAGAATTCCTCATGGGCATCTCTTTGATGAAGGAATAAAGGTTTAATTATTGAATCAGCTAAATCTAATTGGGACTCAAAACATAAAATTTGCTCCTCTTTGGAAGAAAAGTTTCGATTAAAATCGAGACCCATTTCACCTAAACATATTGCTTTAGGATCATTCAAATGAGTCGACATATCATTTAAATATTCAATGTTAAAATCTTTAGCATTGTGGGGATGAAAGCCTACAGAATAATAAATATTTTCATATCTCTCAGTTATTTTTTTTGCATTCTTAACGTCATCTAGATTAGATGAAGTAATACAAATCTTTTCTACACCAGCTTCTAGAGAGTTACTGAGGACCTCATCAAGGTCATCTAAGAAATGACTGCTTGTTAAATTTGCTCCAATATCAAACATAACTAATTTTAACTTTATTAATTAGCTCATACCTTTAATATAAAAAGATGAATTCTAAAGAATTATTTGCAAGAGACACAACTGTAATAAAAAAATCTGATAATTTATTTATAACAGAAGTCTCTGAAAATTGGAGTATAGGTAACACAGCAAACGGGGGTTATTCAATGACTCTTGCAGCAAAAGCTATGTCGGAATTCTTGGATCATAAAGATCCTTTGAGTATATCTGCACACTATCTAGACAGAGTTGATTTTGGAGCAACAGAACTTCATGTTACGCATCTTAGCACTAGCAAAAGTTTATCTACCGCTAGAGTAGAATTTATTCAAAGCAATAAAATAAAAATAATATTCATAGGAACATTCACTGACTTTTCATTCAAAAATGACATGAATATCTATGAAAGGGAAGTTCCTATTTTCCCAAACTATGACACATGCGAAGTTATTCCGTATAAGGAAGGTTTTAATCCAAAATTAGATAAAAATATTGAAAAGGCTTATTCTCAAGACTCTTTATGGTGGAAAAAAAATAATGATAGCTCTTCGTCTACATTGAATCTTTATATGTCTTGGCCTGAAAAGGACGATATTGACTTATTTGATTTAGTGCTGTTCTTAGATGCGACTACTCCGCCAATTTATAATAAACTAGGAACTGTTGGTTGGGTTCCAACCATATCTTTGGCTTCTCATGTAAGAGGTCTTCCTTCCGAAGGTCCTCTTAAAGTAGTTGCCAAGACTGAATTTGTTACGGGTGGCTTTATGGAAGAAGATAGAGAAATTTGGGATAGTTCAGGTAAGTTAGTTGGTCAATCTAAACAAATGGCTAAACTAAGAATTAAAAAATAAGTCTCAAAAATCTTTAGGATAGAGACTGCAGAAGGAATTTATTATGAAATTTGAAGGAACTAAATCTTATATCTCAACAGAAGATCTTAGCATGGCAGTTAATGCTGCTATCAACCTAGAAAGACCCTTGCTTATTAAAGGAGAGCCTGGCACAGGTAAAACAATGCTCGCCTTAGAAGTTGCTGAATCACTGGGATTACCTTTGTATGAGTGGAACATAAAATCAACAACTAAAGCTCAACAAGGTCTGTATGAATATGATGCTGTAACAAGACTAAGAGATTCTCAACTTGGAGATGAGAGGGTTAAGGATATCTCGAATTACATAGAAAAAGGGAAGCTTTGGGAAGCTTTCGTTTCAGGAGAAAGAGCAGTATTGCTGATTGATGAGATAGACAAAGCTGATATTGAATTTCCTAATGACTTACTGCAAGAAATCGATCGCATGGAATTTTATGTTTATGAAACTAAAGAAACTGTCAAAGCTATTCATAGACCAATCGTAATTATTACTAGTAACAACGAAAAAGAATTACCGGATGCATTTTTAAGAAGATGTTTTTTTCATTACATTTCATTTCCTGATAGAGAAACTATGCAAGATATTGTTAAAGTTCATCATCCAAAGATAAAACAAAAGTTAGTGAAAGAAGCTTTAGATATTTTCTTTGATGTTAGAAAAGTTCCTGGTTTAAAAAAGAAACCATCAACATCTGAATTAGTAGACTGGTTAAAATTGCTTATGTCGGATGATCTCCCTGATGAAATACTTAAGAATAGAGATGCTACTAAGGCCATACCACCTCTATACGGTGCATTGATAAAAAATGAACAAGATGTTCAATTGCTTGAAAGGCTTGCTTTCATGGCAAGGAGAGAATCTGGAAATCAACAATAATGCTTTTAAATTTATTTGGAACACTTAGAAAAACCGGAGTGCCCTGCACCTTAAGGGAGTTCTTGGATTTACTAGCTGGATTAGAAAAACAATTAGTTTTTGCTAATTCTGAAGACTTTTATTACCTTTCAAGGGCAACGCTAGTTAAAGATGAAAAACACTACGATAAGTTTGATAGAGCTTTTGATATATATTTTAAAGGCCTAGAAACACTTGACGATATTATTGAAGCTCTAGTTCCAGAAGATTGGTTACGTAAAGAGTTTGAGAAATTCTTATCCGAGGATGAACTAAAAAAAATTAAATCTCTTGGAGGTCTAGAAAAACTGTTAGAAGAATTTAAGAAAAGATTAGAAGAACAGAAGGGAAGACATGAAAAGGGAGACAAATGGGTTGGAACTGGAGGAACATCTCCTTACGGTAATGCAGGTTCTAATCCAGAAGGTATCAGAGTTGATGGAGAAGGAAAACAGAATAAGGCTGTTAAGGTTTGGCAACAAAGAGATTATAAAAATTTAGATGACTCTATAGAGCTTGGAACTAGAAATATAAAAATGGCTCTAAGAAGATTGAGAAAATTTGCCCGTCAAGGCCTCGAGGAAGAATTTGATTTAGATGGCACTATCAAACACACTGCAAAAAATGCCGGCCTCTTAGATATCAAGATGATAGCTGAAAAGCAGAATGCTGTTAAAGTTCTCGTTTTTTTTGATGTTGGCGGTTCCATGGATCCTCACATAAAAGTATGCGAAGAACTTTTCTCAGCAGTTAAAACTGAATTTAAGCATCTTGAGTATTTTTACTTTCATAATTTCATTTATGAGTCTGTTTGGAAAGATAATAGGCGTAGACAAAATGAGAGAATTAAAACAGATGACATTCTTCACAAATATGGATCAGATTACAAAGTTATTTTCGTAGGCGACGCAACAATGGCACCATATGAGATAACTAACCCAGGAGGAAGTATTGAACACTGGAATGAGGAAGCTGGCTCATTGTGGATGAAAAAAATTACAACTATTTACGATAAGGTCGCATGGCTCAATCCTGTCCCATCTGAACACTGGGATTATTCTGCATCCATAGACATAACTAGAACCTTAATTGAAGATCGAATGTATGGTCTCACGTTGAAAGGTCTAGAAGATGGAATGTCTTATTTATCAAAATAAATTTGTCTGAGAACGCTCTCAAAATTAAAAATCTCTCCAAGGTATATGGAGACGATGTCGTGGCACTAAATAATATTTCTCTTGAAGTTAAAAAAGGGGATTTTTATGCATTGCTTGGTCCAAATGGAGCAGGAAAATCAACCACAATTGGAATTGTTAGCTCATTGGTAACCAAAACGTCTGGATTAGTAGAGTTGATGGGTATAGATATTGATGTAAACCACAGTAAAGCAAAAAAAAATCTTGGTGTAGTCGGTCAAGAGGTTAATTTCAATCAATTTGAAACTGTTTCACAAATTTTAGAACAGCAGGCAGGATACTTTGGATTACCGAGAAAAATTATCAAGGAAAGATCGGAGTACTATTTAAGAAATCTTGGACTTTGGGACAAGAAAAAAGAACAAGGCAGAAACCTTTCGGGTGGAATGAAAAGAAGGCTTATGGTTGCAAAGGCTCTTATCAATAATCCAGATCTTTTGATTTTAGATGAACCAACTGCAGGAGTTGATATTGAGCTTAGGAGATCTTTATGGGATTTTCTAATTGAAATAAATAATAAAGGAACTACCATTATCTTGACTACTCATTATTTAGAAGAAGCTGAAAAGCTTTGTAAAAATATTTCGATTATTGATAAAGGAGAAATAGTAAAGACGTCATCAATGCAATCTTTGTTAAGGGAGCTAGATACTGAAATTTTTATATTTGATTTAAAAGACTCTATTGAACCCAGCAAAATCTCCAACAGTCCTTTTGCAATTAAAATTTTAGATACATATCAAATTTCCGTTGAGATAAATAAATCTCAAAATTTGAATGAAATTTTTTCTTACTTAAATGAAAATAAATTAAACATTCTTAGCATGCGAAACGAAACCAATAGGTTGGAAGAATTATTTTTGGATTTAACAGAAAAATGAACTACACAGAACAGATAAACGCTCTTTTTAGTCTTATTAAAAAAGAACTAAATAGGTTTTTTAGAATTTGGACTCAAAGTTTGATTCCCCCTGTTGCAACCTCGGTATTGTACTTCGTAATTTTTGGTTCTTTAATTGGAAAAAGAATTGGAGACATGGGAGGAGTAGATTACATGCAATTCATGGCTCCTGGATTAGTTATGCTTTCCGTTATCACTAATTCCTACTCTAATGTAGTTGCTTCCTTTTTTGGAGTTAAATTCCAAAAAAGCATCGAAGAGCTTTTAGTATCTCCAATGCCGATATATTTGATAATGATAGGGTTCATTGTGGGTGGAGTGGCAAGAGGAATTATAGTTGGATTACTCGTGATGATAACTGCTCTTTTCTTTACCAAATTGGAAGTTCAGAACATACCTTTAACCCTTTTAATTGTAATTTTAACCGCTACTTTATTTTCTTTAGCTGGAATGATTAATGCAATCTTTGCAAATAGTTTTGATGATATTAGCATTGTGCCAACTTTTGTATTGACTCCCTTAATCTATTTGGGTGGAGTTTTTTACTCCATTGAACTTCTCTCAGATTTTTGGCAAGGAGTTTCTAAAATTAATCCTATTTTGTATATGGTTAATTCTTTTCGATACGGAATGATTGGTATTTCAGATATTAGTGTCGATTACGCAATTTTAATGATATGTTTATTTATTTTGATACTTTCAGTGTTTGTTTATACTCTTCTTAAAAGAGGAATTGGGATTAGAACTTAAATGTTTGATCTTTTTATTGGAATTTTATTCTTCCTTTCATCTTTTAGCTTTAGTGATTTCATAGAAATTGAGAATTGTGATGACGACGATTCTTTTTCAATTGTTTGCGGTTTTCAAAATCCCGAGGATTTATATTTATCTCCTTCTAAAAATAAAATAATTATTTCAGAATTTGGTTCTCTGGCTCCAAACACTCAATATGGGGAAATATCTTTCTATGACTTAGTTTCTGAATCTAAAAAAAGTCCAAATTTTCTTTACGAAGATAATACTTGGGGAGATCCTAAATGCGAGATTAAAAGCAAAAAAATATCTCCTCATGGAATGGATTTGATTCAAAGATACGACGGTAAATTTATGCTCGCTGTGGTAAATCATTTACCAAATGAATCTATCGAACTTTACGAATTAATTGAGAGCGATACTATTGAATTAATATGGAGAGGTTGCATTGATGCCCCAAAAAATAAGTATTTTAATGATGTAGCATTAAAAACTGATGGATCTTTTTACATTACTCACATGTATGATTTTGATGCATCGCAATGGTCAATTGCTTATGCAAGTATGTTTAAAAATCCTACAGGTGAGGTTTATTTCTGGAATTTCGATGACGGTTTTACTGCAGTACCCAATACAACTGGATCGTTTCCAAATGGTATTGATTTAGATAAAAATGAAGAAAATTTATATATAAATTATTGGTTTTCAGGTAAGACAATAAAATTTAATTTAAAAAGCTTATCTACAGAATATGAACATTTTGGAGGAGGCAAAGATAACCTATTGGCTACAGATTCTGGTCTTTGGGTAGCTGCACATGATTATTCTGGTTTGGAAAGCTTACAGTGTGATTTTTCAATAATACAATGTCCCTTGCCATTTACAATCCATCATCTAGCTTTAGAAGATTTAGATGAGCTCGGCACTTATAGTTTCTCTAATGGGCAGATGGGAGCTGCCACAGTTGCACTTCCAAATAAAAATATGATTTGGCTAGGTTCATTTCATGGAGATAGAATAGCCAGCTTCAAATTAAAATAAATGGAGAGATGGCAGAGTGGTCGAATGCGCTCGCTTGGAAAGCGGGTAAGGGGGAAACTCCTTCAAGGGTTCGAATCCCTTTCTCTCCGCCATTATTAAGATGGAATATATAGATTCAAAATATTTTAGTTACGCTGATCCAGATGATCCCTTTCTTAAAAGATTAATCATAAGATCTATCGAATATATTTCAGGTCAACCTGAGCTTTATAAACTTTATAACGAATATCAAAGATCCCCAGAACTATATAAGAATTTTTGGGAAGGAAGCATTAAGAAATTAAATCTTAATGTAAATTATTCTGAAGAAGCATTGAAGAAAATACCCAAAGAAGGCCCTTTAGTAGTGGTTGCTAATCATCCTTTTGGAGTTTTAGATGGACTAGTAATATGTTGGCTGATGAGTCTTGTAAGAGATGACTTTAAGGTTCTAACGCATTCTTTATTGCTCAGAGCACCGGAGACAAAAGGATACCTACTCCCAGTAGATTTCGCACTTACTAAACAGGCTGTCGTGACAAACTTAGAGACAAGGAAGCTCTCAAGGAAATTCCTTTCTGATGGTGGATCAATGGTTATTTTTCCTAGCGGATGTGTATCAACAAAGATGAAAATGAGTGAAAAAATTGCCTTTGATTGCGAATGGAAGGTTTTTACTTCAAGGCTTATCAAACAAAGTGATGCAACAATAGTGCCAATTTATTTTCAAGGGCAAAACTCTCAATTATTTCATTTAGCCAGTCGTTTTGGTTTATTGTTCAGATCTGCACTTCTATTCAAAGAAGTAAGAAGCAGAATGGGCACGGATGTACCTGTAACAATTGGTGATCCATTAAATTTGAGTGATTTTAAAGAAAATATATCCAATCAAGAACTTATAAAAAGTCTAAGAACTTTAACTTATTCTTTAGATCCTAATTTACCACCAGATCCTCCTATTGGAATGGAGTTATAAAAATTTCTAATTAATAGAATTATAAATATCTTGAAAAATATTAGTTTTCCTAATAAATTAGTATTAATAATATTTCTGGGGGGAGATGTTAGTTTTAAGCAGAAAAAAAGATCAAAAATTACTGATCGGTGAGAATGTAACTATTACTGTTCTTGAAATAAAGGGTAGTCAAGTTAGATTAGGAATTACTGCACCAAATCAAGTTCCAGTCCATAGAGAAGAGATAGTCTCTTTAGAGAAGACTACTTAACCTTTTCTACTTTATACTAGGATTTACCGGGCGCCCGTAGCTCAGTTGGATAGAGCACCAGGCTACGAACTTGGGTGTCGGAGGTTCGAATCCTTCCGGGCGTGCCATTTTTTTATAGTAAAATAAACTATGGTTCTAGAGTTAAACAGTAGTAAACAACCTTTTGTAAAGATTAATTCCCCAAAATATAATCTCCAATTCACATTTGAAAGAAATTTTGATCTAACTGATCTCATGCTTTTCACTAAGGGCGATGAACCATATCAACATTTTGCAAATCTAAGAAATAACGCACCGGTATATTTTCATGAAACAGGTCCAGAAGATTCTGAACCTGGATTTTGGGTTTTAACAAAATATAAAGATATTGAGTTTGTATCAAAAAATCAGGAAATTTTTTCATCTCAACTGGCTGGCGGTACTGCACTTACTCATGGTTTTGAACAACAAGATGATTTGCCGCTGTATAGATCAACCATGGATCATATGCTCAGCCTCGATGGTATGTTGCATTTAAGTATGCGTAACCCACACATGTCCTTTTTTAATCCGAAGTACGTATCTAATTTAAGAAAAAAAGTAGAGCTTAAAGTTGATCATCTATTGGATCAAATTGCACCTTTGGGAAGGTGTAATCTTGTTGAGGCAGTTTCTGCAGAAGTCCCAATGTTTACTTTATGTGAAATGTTAGGAGTCCCTGAGGAAGATAGACCCAAAATCATCGAATGGATGAAATTTCTTGAAATGGCTCAACTTATTGCTGCTACTCAAGCTGCAGAAAAAGGTGATATCGAATTTTCAGAAGAGCACACTCAAGCAGCTCCTGATCCTGCTCTAGTAGAAATGTTTACTAATATGGTCGCAGAGATGTTTGATTATGGTAGGACAATTTTAGAATCTAGGAGAAAGGATCCTAAAGATGATCTTTTATCTGTGATTGCAAACATTGAAGTTGAAGGAGAAAAACTACCCAATGAATATCTAGATGGTTCCTGGTTGTTAATTATTTTTGCAGGAAATGATACGACAAGAAATTCTATCAGCGGAACGATGAATTTATTGTCTGAGAATCCTGACCAAAAAAATTTAGTATTGAATGATAAAAATCTTTTACCAAATATGGTTCATGAATCAATAAGAATGGTTTCCCCTGTAAGGTATATGAGAAGAACCACTAAATGCGATACCCAAATTGGCGATCAAGAGATTGGACCCAACGAAAAGGTATCATTATGGTATGGCGCTGCAAATAGAGATCCTGAAATTTTTACGGATCCTGATAAATTTGATGTAACTAGGGAGAATGCTAAAAAACATCTTGGCTTCGGTTATGGACGACACTTATGTCTAGGAAAGCACACAGCCAACATGCAGTTAGAAGTTGTCTACGAAAAAATATTCTCAAGGTTTCCTGAAATGGAGCAAGATGGTGAAATGATTTTAACTCCAAATAATTTTGTTAACGCCATTCAAGACGTACCGGTTAAATTTAATCCAAAATAAAAGTTCGCGACTATGAAAGCCCACCATATATTGTGTTTATTTTGCTATTCATTGAGCCTTGCTGCAGCAGTAGTCAGTTTAAGTGCAACGGATGCTTTCGGATTTCATCTATGGATAGATGTCGTAATAGCACATGTAATTAGTACTCTAGTAATCTATCTTTTTAGTACATTTTACTCAAACTCAAGTTTATACGATCCCTATTGGTCTGTAGCACCAGTTCCTATTTATTTTTTCATCGCCTTATCTGATGTAAATGAAATTAACATGGAACGTATTTTTCTCGTAGGTATTCCAGTTTGTTATTGGGCTTTTAGATTGACTCATAATTGGTTACGATCCTGGCCGGGCCTATCAAAAGAGGATTTCAGATACGTTAATTTATACGAAACGTTTGGGTCTTCAAAATGGTTTATAAACCTCTTTGGCATTCATCTCTTTCCAACTTTAATTGTAAATTTATGTCTGTTTCCTCTTTACTTCTATTTCATTGAAAACTCTGCGGGCGTTAGCGTATTAGATTATTTAATATGTTTGTTTACTTTTTCAATGGCTTTACTTGAACAGATCTCTGATGAACAAATGCATACATTTAGAGGAAATACAGAAAATAAAGGAAAAACTATGAACCAAGGTCTGTGGCAATATTCTCGTCATCCAAACTATTTGGGTGAAGTGGGATTCTGGTTTGGACTATGCGGTTTTGGGATAATCGGAACTAATGGCTCGATTTTTCTTTTGATTTGTCCCATAGCAATGCTACTGATGTTTATGTTTGCATCTATTCCAATGATGGATAACAGAAGCCTTGAAAACAGGACTGATTATGAAGATTACATGAGAAAAACCTCCTCTTTGATGATCCTTCCAAGCAAGAAATGACTATCCATCAATTAGTTATGCTTATCTGGACTTTAGTGGGTCTATCGGTCTTTATTTATTTATTTTTTCAAACTGCTCCATATGGGAGACATCAGGAAAAAGGTTGGGGATTTGAAATAAGTTCAAGATGGGGTTGGATCCTGATGGAATCTCCGGCTTTTTATTTGATGCTTGTTTTTTTGATTTTAAATTTTTCAAGTAGTTCAAATTTCTCTATTTTTGCATCCATATTATTCATGATTCATTATTTTAATCGCAGTTTTATTTGGCCTATTAGAGCAAGAATTAAAAATAAGAGCATGCCAGTGACTATAGCTTTATCTGCTTTCTTATTTAATTTTGTAAATGTTTATATTCAAGGAACCTGGCTATTCTATATTTCAAATTATGCTGATAATCATTTTTTCTCATTACCGTTTTTTTTGGGGCTTAGTCTATTTTTTATTGGGATGTTCATAAATATAAAATCAGATGAGATTTTATTTTCTTTGAGAAAGAAAAATGAGGGATATCAAGTACCAAAAGGATTTATGTATAAATTTGTATCTTGTCCGAACTATTTAGGTGAATTCATTGAATGGTTAGGTTGGGCAATAATGACTTTCAGTACAGCAGGCTTAGTATTCTTTTTTTGGACTGTAGCTAATTTACTGCCAAGAGCGGTCTCTAACCACAAATGGTATAAAGAAAACTTTGAAGATTATCCGGAAGATAGAAAAGCTGTAATTCCCAAACTATTATAGTTTTTCTTCCAGAGTTTTCATTCTCTTTTCAAGCTCTTCAACTCTTCTGAGAATTTCTTCAACTTCTTTACTCTTGGCAAAACCCGCTCCTTCAATATAATTTTCCAAAGCAGGTTTTAGCATTTTTTCTATATTTTTTATGTCTTTAGCAATAGTAAAAGGATTCATAATATTTATTGGTTAATTGCTATAATTTTAGCATTAGGAGGGAGAAATGGATTTAACAACAAAAGTTATTTTGATTGTCTTATTTATGTTTTTTGGAACACTTTCTCTGTTTTTTATCGTCAATCCCAATTTAGTTAGCGTGTTTCCTGGATTAGGTTTTACGAAAGAGGTTATGTATGAATGGAGGTTAAGAACTATTATTCCTGCTCTTTATCTTACAATATGCTATTTCATCTATAGATTTTTTGCAGGTAGAAATCCAACTACAACTTTGTGGCCTATTTACATAGTAATAACTTCATTTGTAATTACCCAATTTATAGCATTTTTCTTCATGAGTATCACAATCGCACAAATCATTTGTTTTCTAATTTCACTTGGCATAGCTTTTAGTCTAAGAATGGCTGATTTAAAACGAAGTAGACAAATAATAGGTAGATTTTAGAAGTGTCGACTCAAGCTCAAGGACTTCTTTGCCAATATTTATCTGAAGATATGTCTGGGATTAATCTGGGATCTCTAGAATTACCTAAAATTGAAAATGATTTAGTAAAAATAAAAATATCGCATGCCTCATTAAATTTTCCAGATTGGTTGATGTCTCAAGGTAAATATCAGAGAAAACCAGAACTACCCTTTTTCTTAGGTATGGAAGGTTCTGGAATAATTGAATCTGTTGGTCCAAATGTAAAAGATTTAAAAATTAATGATGAGGTAATGTTTGGAGGTTGGGGTCATGGTGCAATGGCAAATTATATTGTCTTACCAGAATCCAAAATATCTAAGAAACCTAATGCATTGAATATGGCGGAAGCAGCTGCATTTGCTACTGCTTATACTACTGCATATGTTTCATTAATTAGGAGAGGCGAGATGAACCCTGATGATGTCGTACTTATCCATGGTTCTTCAGGTGGCGTTGGCATGGCAGCTGTTCAACTTGCAAAAATGTTTGGCAACACGGTTATTGCTACTGGAACCTCAGATGAAAAGCTTAAAATTGTTAAATCTTGGGGGGCAGATTTTATTTTGAATACCTTAAAGGATGGGGTTACTTCTTTCAGAGAGGAAGTTAAAGATTTAACTGATGGTAAAGGTGCCGATGTAATTTATGATCCAGTTGGAGGAGATGTTTTTGATGAGTCTATTCGATGTATAAACTGGAATGGAAGACTTCTGATTGTTGGTTTTACCAGCGGAAGATTACCTAGCCTTCCAGTTAATATAGCTTTGATAAAAGGTTTTTCAGTAATAGGTGTTAGAGCTGGTGAATACGGTATTCGAGATCCAAAAAAGGGAGCAGAAACAAAAAAAATTATCCATGAGCTTGCAGAAACCGGAAACTTAAAGCCACATATATGCAAAGAATTTAATCTAACTGATGCAAAAGAAGCTTTGGAATATTTATCCGAAAGAAAGTTAGTTGGAAAAGTGGTTATCAAAAGTAATTTATGAAATATTTATCAGCTAAACTGTATGAGAACAAATCATACGGTTACTTTGTCTTAGGAGTCTTAACTACAGTCTATAGTTTTAACTTCATTGATAGACAACTCCTTGTTATTCTTCAAGAATCAATTAAGGCTGAAATGGGCTTATCAGATACTCAGCTTGGACTTTTGTCTGGTTTTTCTTTTGCAATATTTTATGTTTCCTTTGGTATTCCTTTGGCAAAATTGGCCGATAGTTGGATAAGGAGAGATGTCATAGTAATTTCATTAACTATTTGGAGTTCAATGACTGCTGTCAGCGGGTTTGCTCAAAATTTCATACATCTATTATTGGCAAGAATAGGTGTTGCAATTGGAGAGGCAGGAGGTAGTCCTCCAGCGCATGCCATGGTTTCTGATATTTTTAATCAGCAGCAAAGAGCAACTGCCTTAGCAATATATTCAACCGGAATAAATATTGGAATCCTATTTGGCTTTCTACTAGGTGGGTGGATAAATGAATTCTATGGATGGCGGACAGCATTCTTAGTTGTCGGACTTCCTGGAATTGCTTTGGCTATATTTTTAAAATTAGTTGTAGCAGAACCTACAAGAGGTATGGCAGAAGAAAAAGTTGATGAAGGTAGTGCTCCAAAACTTAAAGAAACGCTGAAGCTCTTGTGGTCTAGAAAATCATTCCGACACCTATCAATAGCCTGCGGTATTCACGCCTTTGTCTCCTACGGAGCTGGAAATTTTATACCTTCATTATTTTTACGATTACATGATATTGAAACTGGAGAGTTAGGAACCTGGCTAGCACTAAGCTCAGTCGCTGGTGGGATAGGAACTTTTATGGGAGGTTATCTTTCTGACCGATTAGGAAAGCAAGATCCCAGATGGTACCAATGGGTGCCTGCAATAACTACTCTCATCTACCTACCTTTTACTTTATTTATATATTTAACTGATCAAACCTATTTAGCTTTAATGACTACGTTTATAACAGGTATGCTATTCAATGCTTATTTAGCACCAAATTTAGCAATAACTCACTCCTTGGTCGGTTTAAGAATGAGAGCAATGTCTTCAGCCATACTATTCTTTATTCTGAATTTCATTGGATTAGGATTTGGCCCTATGGTTATAGGTTTTGTTAGCGATATGATCAATCCAACCTATGGAATAGAGTCAATCCGGTATGCGTTACTTATCGTTATACCTGTCTCCACAATATGGTCTGCCACACATTACTTTATTGCCGCCAGACATATCAGATCAGATTTAGAATTAGCTCCAAAATAAAATGTCTAAAAAGATATTAATATTTCTCTCCATAGCTCTTTTTCTGTATTTGGTTGATTGGCTTTTAAACAATGATGATGAAAGGATGATTTACGTCAGTGATAACGAAATCGATTTTTTGATATCAACCTGGAATGATCAAATGCAAAGACCCCCGAATCAGGAGGAATTAAAAATCATTATTGATAACTACATACAAAATGAGGTTTTATACCGAGAAGCTTTAACTCTCAATCTAGATAGAGGAGATATTATTGTTAAGAGAAGACTGGTTCAAAAATTAGGTTTTTTAAAACAAGAAGAAGGAGTGATAATTCCGAATGATAGAGAGTTAAAAATATTTTTTGATGAAAATAGAGATGGTTTTAGGATTCCTAAAAGATTAAGTTTTGACCATACCTTCTTTTCAAAGGAATCTCGGTCGTTTGAGGAAGTAAAACAATATCTGATAAATAAAAACATAAAGGGCGATCCTTTTCTTTTGGGTAAAAATTTTTCAGATAGAACAATTAGACAAATACAGAGAGATTTCGGCGAAAAATTTGCTGGCGTATTGGATAATTTAGTAAAGCTTGAAAGCAATTTAATAATTGAATCAATTTATGGATGGCACATAGTGAATGTTTCAAATATTGAAAATTCTTACTTACCAAAATTTAAGTCAATTAAGGATAAGCTTTTAGATAGCTATTTATTAATTAAAAAGGATGAAATTTTAAAAGAATACACAGAGGAATTAATAAAATCTTACGATGTGTCTTTAAGTAAAAAATATACTTTTGATTAAATTTATTCTTTATTATTTTCTATTTGTAGTTGTGAGCTTTGAAGCCAGCTCTCATGAATTCACGCCCGCCCAACTTGAAATTACCCAGATATCTGAATCTGACTATTTAGTAAACTGGAAATTCCCATTAAATCAACCTTCTAAATCAAAGATTAAGTTTCCTGAATTTTGCTCATCTGAAGATGATTTATTTCCAAAGAGAAGCGGTAAATATCTATTAGAAATAATTGAGTTAAATTGTTCAAAATCGCTCAAAGGATCAATTTTAAATGTTACTAATATGTCATTCATGACTGATGTGATGGTAACTATTAGATTTTTTAATGATGAAGTCTTTCAAAACTATATTACTTCAGAAAATACAGATTTATTGATTCCTGACGAAGTTATTTACTCTAATTTTTCTTATTTATTCATGGGATTTGAACATCTTCTTGGAGGATATGATCATATATTGTTTGTATTTGGCTTAGTTTTTCTTATCAGTGGCTGGTTTAACTTAATAAAGACAATCACATCATTTACGGTGGCACATAGCATTACTTTGGCTTTGTCATCTTTGGATTTAGTAAGACTTCCTCAAACAGCAACCGAAGCTGTGATTGCATTAACAATAATATATTTAGCCTATGAAATTTTAGTTAAAAAAGATTTAAGAAAAATTCCATGGCATATTCCTTTTGGATTTGGTTTGATCCATGGATTTGGATTTGCTGGTGCTTTAATGGAAATTGGATTTTCAGGGCAAAATCTTTTTCATACATTATTACTATTTAATGTTGGTATTGAATTGGCTCAACTAAGTTTA
>CABZTA010000004.1 GCA_902528485.1 uncultured SAR86 cluster bacterium | reverse complement strand
TGTGAAGGAAACAAAGCAATTTAAATTCATGGAACTATATGAAACTTTAGGAATATTAAAAAAAATTTAGACTACAAATTCTTAAAAAAGTCACCTGCCGAAGTAAATCCATTTAATGCATTCGCTGCAAGAATAAAAGCTGCAGCAGTCCAAGTAGGTTTTTCAGTTGGCCAATATTTCCTATCATCAAAAACATAGCCCATCCAAAAGATATTATCTTTGGGATCTTTTAATTCGCTTACTTTTTTAAATAGATCCCTGGCTTTTTTTATTTCATCTATTTTATTTAGCGTTATTATTAGTTCCGATGTTTCAGCCACAGTAATCCATGGCCTATCACTGACGCATCTACAACCAAACTCTTCTTTGATAAAAATGTCCCATTTGGAATTAATTTTTTTAATGGCTTCTGATTTATCATAAATTCCTGCCAAAATCGGATAGTACCAATCCATACTGTATCTTTCTTTTGAATCCCAATTCCTATCAAATCTAGATGTGTTAGTTAAAAAAACTTTTTTTAGAGCTGTGAGTGAACTTTCTATTTGATTAGAATTCTTACCTAACAGATCAAAAATTTTTTTATAAGCTTTCAAGCTCATGTAGATCGATGAATTACCTGTTTTTAAAGCATCATCTAGCCATTTTCCATTTTCCATAGCCCAAGAGAATTCACCAAAATCAGTTTGGGCTGAGAGAGTAAACTCAAGAGACTTTTCAAGAGTTGGAAGCAGGTTTTCTAAGAATTTTAAATCTTTATAGCTCTCGTAATTATGTAGTGCTCCAATTGCAATATACGAAGAGAAGTTCGATTCTTTTCTAGAAGAAATATTTTTGTCTGCTTGATACTCTGAATACCATGATCCATCATCCTCTTGATGATCAATAAGCCATTGGAAGCCTAGCGATGATCTTTCTTTTTCTCCAAATACATCCAAAGCCATGCAGCATTCAATATGATCCCAAGGATCAAGAATTTTCCCTGTCTCTGAAGGAATTCCCCCCCCTTCATTTTGACTCTCGGTAATATATTCCAAAAGATGATTTAACCCAGATAAAGATTTCAAAATAAGATTCTAATTTTTTTCAAAATAAATAACTGTGCTTTTACCAATCAAAGGTTGCAGTATTTTTTCTAGAAGTCTTGTTATGAAAGGTTTTTTCATCATATCCCACACAAGAAAGTCATGATATTTATTTACTAAGTATGAATTGTCTTGGTTCTTCCAAAATAAGCATTTTAACCACCAATACGGACTATGAAGTGCATGTTCACGATGTTTCTCTATAAATTTGCAATTCCTATCCTCAATCATTTTTCTTAATTGTTTGTATTTAAAAATCCTTACATGTCCACCTGGTGTTAATTGGTAATCTTTACTAAGAGACCAGCAAACCCATTCTGGAAAAAAAGAAGGAACACTTACGGCAATTTTACCTTTTTGCTTGGTAACTCTAATAATTTCATCAACTGCACAATCAACCTCTGGAATATGCTCTAGTACCTCAGAGCAAATCAAGTAATCAAAAGTCTCGTCAGCAAAAGGAAGTTTTGTTGCATCAGTACATCCAAAATTGCAACTTTTAATATTAGATTTTTCATCGAATTGTGGAAAATTACTTACAGCTTTCTGAACATCCTTTGGATTTAAGTCAAAACCATAAACATCTATATTCGCATGCATGTATGCGCCAAAACAATGCCGACCTTCTCCACAACCAAGATCAAGAATTTTTGCATTATCAGAAAGATTAAGTTTTTGAATATTTATTGTTTGCATGATTCACTATCATTTGTTGATAAATATTTTCTAGTTTTAAAGCAGCATTGTGCCACGTAAATTTATCTTTAACTCTTGATATACCATTGGCTACAATGTTTTTTCTTAAATCTTTTGAAGAAAATAATTCATTTACAGCATCAACGATAGCATTTTCATCTCCAGGGATAATGACCTTTCCTGCCTCTCCAATGATTTCCTTTAAAGATCCGCCATCGGATACCACTGCAGGAACTCCACAAGCCATTGCTTCTGCAGCAGCAAATCCAAAACCTTCATACAAGGAAGGAATAACTACTACATGAGATGAGCAATATTGTTCTCTTAATTCTGAATGAGATAGACCTGATACAAAATTTATATCATCTTTAAAATCTAAACTATTTATTAGTCTTTCTGTGTGTCCCTCCTCTCTTATTTTTCCTAAAACACTCAATTTAGCCTTTGGATAATTTTTTTTGATTTTTGGAAAAGCTTTGATCATATAATCTAAACCTTTCATCGGTACGTCTGAGCTTGCTATGGATAATATTTTGTATTCCTCATAAGGCTTTTCGGAAGGATAGAAGAAACTTAAATCTATGCCATTATAAACAACTTCAATACTTGCTTCCTTCAACGAAAAATCTTTAATGACATCTTTCTCAGATGATTTAGAGGGAACAAGAATTTTTTTTAATTTTTTTGCAACCTTTATTTGAGTTGGAATAAATGAGTGCCATCTTTTGATGAGGAGTTTTAAAAAAAAATCATTTGTACTTTTCAGCTGAAATTCTAAATCTTTTGTAATTGGGTGATGAATTGTTGTTACTAAAGGAAGTTTCTGCTGAAGAGAAATAAGCTCTTTACACAAAGATTGGTTGTCATGAATTACATCAAATTGATCAGCATTTTCTTCAATAAATTTCTTCAGTCTTGGTCCAAAAGTATGTGGCTCAGGAAAGCCGCCAGTGTTTGCGCTAATCCATTCTTTCAAGTTATTCAAAGATAATAATTTTGAAAATTTAACGTCAAAAAACTTATTTTTTTTTGAAAATAAATCAAGGCTAGGTATTTTAACTAGTTTGATATCTTTTCTTATTTCTGGATAGGGAGGGCCAGAAATAACGGTAACTTCATGGCCTAGATCCGATAGAGCTCTACTTAGATAGTTTATGTAAATACCTTGACCCCCTGAAGAAGGATTACCTCTATAAGTTATCAGACCAATTTTTAGTTTTTCTTTACTCAAAACTTTCTTCTTTAAGCATCTCAATAATTAGAGAAGGATTTATTTCAGTCATTTCTGATTTCTTGATCACTCTTTGATGATTAAAAACAGGTCCTACTTTTGATGGATCCGTAGGTCCAAATAAAAAAATTCCAGATAATCCTAATCCTGCGCATAGATGAGTAAGACCTGTATCAACTCCTATAAAAAATGAACATTTAACAAACTCTTCTTTGATCTCATGAAAATTATCAGTTTCTAACTTAATGGCCCTAGAATTAATTTCATTTATTTCTTTAAAGAAATTTAATTGATTCTCTCCATGGACAGGTACGCAAATATCTAAATTGAGATTGTTTAAGTGATCAGCCAATATTTTCCAATAATCTAAGGGATATTCTTTATTTCTTCTACTCGATCCGTGAACAAAAATGATCTTATTTTTTTTATCCAAGCCTTCTAGCTTAAAACCATAGTCATGCTCTTTGTTTAGCTCATAATTTAAACTTTCAGCTGCTAATTTTTTCATTCTGATTACTGCGTGTTCATCCTTAGTTACATTAATTCTTTTGTCGTATAAAAAAGTTAAAAGTCCTTCCTTTGCTGAACTAAATTCATATCCAATAAAGTTTTTGGCACTAGATATTTTTTTGATTTTTGATCCTATGATTTGAGTTCTCATCAATCCTTGAAAATCAATTACAAAGTCATAAGTGATATTTTTAAAAGACGCATTTATTTCATCATTCAAATTCTTGAGTCTTTTCATTAAAGATTGATTTTTCTTTTCTCTCAATGAAATTGGAAAAAAATGATCTATAGACTTATTTAATTTTGCCGTATTGAGAAATGTACTATCCACTAGAAAATCTACTCTAGATTCAGGATAATTCTTCTTTATATCCTCTATAGCTGGAAAAGAATGAATTATATCTCCCAGAGAAGAGGTTTTTATGATCAAAATTTTCAATGATCAGAAATATTAGTTAACCATTCAGGAAATAAAATATTCTCTCCTTTCACATGACTGGAGTATTTTGATTGAAGAATCTTGGTAATAGGTCCTCTTTGTCCATCTGATATTTTATTTTTATCAACATGTGTAATTGGTAATACCTCTGCTGCAGTTCCGGTAAAAAAAAGTTCATCTGACTGAATAATCTCTTCCGGAGATATTTTCTTTTCAATGACATCAATTTTTTCATTTTTAGCCAAGTCAATTATGCTTTTTCTTGTAATGCCATTAAGTGAGGCCTCAACATCAGGAGTGAATATTTTCCCATCTTTCACCATAAAAAAGTTTTCTCCAGAACCTTCAGCGACATTTCCTTCTGTATCTAACATTAATGCTTCATCAAAACCCGCTTCAAGAGCTTCATTTAGAGCAACAATTGAATTGACGTAGTTCCCGTTAACTTTTGATCTCGAAACTTTATTTCCTCTTTGCCTTGTGTAGGATGATAGTTTTACTTTGATTCCTTTCTCATAAAGCTCTGGAGAAAGGTAGCTTGGCCAATACCAAGCAGCGACAATACAATGAACTTTGAGATTATCAGCCCTTAGTCCTAAACCTTCAGAGCCATAGAAACACATAGGCCTTATGTAGGCTTCTTCTAATTTATTTTTTTTTACAACTTCTATTTGAGCTTTATTTATTTCGTCTTTTGAATAAGGAATTTTTAATTTTACTGTTTCTGCAGATTCAAAAAGGCGATCTGTGTGGTCCCTAAGACGGAAAATCGTTGGTCCTTGCGTGGTAGAATAAGCTCTAACACCTTCAAATACACCTAATCCGTAATGAAGAGTATGAGTTAAAACATGAACTTTGGCATCTTTCCAGTCAACATACTGACCGTCAAACCATACAACGCCTTCTATATTTTCGAGGCCTTTTGAAGTATCCATATCTAAATTAGAACCAAATGCAAATTAATCAAAATATTTTTAGAGCATATGATATCAGAGGTATTGCATCTGAGGACCTGAGCGATGAATTTGTTAGCGCATTGGGATCAGCTTTAAGTCATCAAATTAAAAAATTAGGTTTAAAGCAAGTAGCTGTGGCACGCGATGGAAGATTGTCTGGTGAAAGAATTTGCTCAGCCTTGATTAACTCCTTCTTAGAAAATGGCGTAAACGTCATAAATGTGGGTATGGTGCCCTCACCCTTGCTTTATTTTGCGGTCGAGAAATTCAAAACTAAGAATGGAGTTATGATCACGGGTAGCCACAACCCCAAAGAATACAATGGTTTTAAAATAATTTTGGGAGGTAAAACTATCTTTGGGCAAGAAATTCAAGAAATTAAAAATTACATACTCCAAGGCACATACTTGAAAGATATCAAAAAAGGTCATTTGGAGGAGAGAGATGTTTTGGATGAATATATTGACGAGCTTAGAAAAAATATCTCATTAAAAAGACCCATGAAGATTTGTCTTGATTGTGGAAATGGCGTTGGAGGAGTGATTGCGCCACAGGCATTTAAAGAGATTGGTTGTGAAGTTATAGAACTTTTCAGCGAAGTAGATGGAAACTTTCCAAATCATCATCCTGATCCTGGCAATCCAATGAATCTTGAAGATTTACAGAAAAAAATAAAAGAATCAAATGCCGATATTGGTATAGCCTTGGATGGTGATGCGGATAGAGTTGGAATTGTTGATAACTCAGGGAAAATTATCTACCCGGATATTCAAATGATTCTGTATGCGGATCAAGTGTTAATGAAAAATAAGAATGCCACAATCATTTTTGACGTTAAATGTTCTAACCTTTTAAAAAATTTCATAGAAGAAAACTCTGGCATAGCTTATATGTCAAAAACCGGCCACTCCTATATAAAGAAAAATCTTTTTGAAAAGAATGCACTTTTAGCAGGAGAAATGAGTGGGCATATTTTCTTTAATGACAGATGGTTCGGTTTCGATGATGCTATTTACGCTGGAAGTAGGATGTTGGAAATTTTGTCAGAAAAAGAAGAAAGTTCATCAGTAATCTTCTCTGAACTGCCTCAAAATTTATCGACTCCTGAGATAAATATATCTGTCTCAGATGAAAATAAGTTTTCAATAATAAGTAAACTAATAAAAATACTGGAGAAGGAAAATGGAGAAATTAGCTCCCTAGATGGAATTAGAATAGATAAAGATTCTAGCTGGGGCCTTATTAGAGCATCAAATACTTCACCAAACTTGGTTTTGAGATTTGAAGGAAATACATCTAAAGATTTAGATCAAATAAAAAATGTATTTAAAAAAGCTATTTCAAAAGTGGATAATACGATCAAAACAAATTTTTAATGATCAAAGATAGCAAATCAGCAGAATCACTTGCAAAGATCCTCAGTGAGGCATTGCCCTATATACAAAAGTTTTCAGGAAAGATAGTGGTCATTAAGTATGGTGGAAGCGCCATGAAAGAAAGTAAGTTAAGGCAAAATTTTGCAAGAGATATCGCTTTGATGAGGCAAATTGGAATATTTCCTGTTCTTGTTCATGGAGGCGGTCCACAAATTGAAAGAAATTTGAAGAAGAGCAATATTAAAAGTGTTTTTATTGATGGTCTTAGAAAAACAGACGAAAATTCAATAAAAATCATTATTAAAACTCTCAGAGAAGTAAACGGAGATATTGCTGAACTGATCAAAACTTGGGGAGCAAAGACAAAAACATTCAATGACGTTAGAGAAAGTATTCTTATCTGTAAAAAAATTAAAACAAAGATGAATCTTGGTTTTGTCGGTGATATCACAAAAGTTGATGGAAATTTAATTAAGAAAAATATTTTTAATGGAAAAATTCCTGTAATTGCTCCAATTGGCAGGGATAGATTTGGAATGCATTACAATATTAACGCTGATCATGTGGCTTGCAAGGTTGCTGAAAAATTAAGAGCTGAAAAGATAATTATGATGACGGATGTAAAAGGAGTGTTGACTAACACAGGGAAAAAAATATCTGAAATGAATATCAAAAAAGCCAAAAAAATTGCTAAAAACATAAAAGGAGGAATGCTTCCAAAACTCTCATCAGTGATTAAAAGTCTAGAAAGCGGCGTGAAAAGTGCCCATATCGTCGATGGTAGAGTACCGCATGCAGTTTTAGTTGAAATACTTACTGACAAAGGTGTTGGAACCTGGATAACTAAATAAGATGACTGAAACTCTGACCAAAAGACAAATTAACATTATGCAAACTTTAGTTTCCATGCTTGAGAGTAAAGAACCGATAAAAATTACTACTGCTGAATTAGCAAAACGATGCGAGATAACTGAAGCTGCCATCTATAAACATTTTCCAAGCAAAAGAAAGATATTCGAAGGTTTAGTTGATTTTTGTGAGGAAAATATATTTCCGAGAATATCGTCCATTAAAAAAGAGGTTTCAAGCCCGGAGACTCCTTTTAACATTTGTACACTAATATTAGCTTTTTGTGAGAAAAACAAAGGTATTTGTAAAATTTTGACTAGAGAAGCACTCAGTCCAGATGAAGTAAAAATAGAAGAAAAAGTAAATCATTTATTTGAAAGATTTGAGCTTGAGATAAAACTTGCCTTCCAAAATTATGAACAATCAAGCAAGACAAAATTCAACTTAACTCCAACTGATTCAGCTGGATTGATAATTTCCATTCTAGAGGGAAAGATTCAGAGCTTTGTAAGATCAAATTTTAAAAGAAAAGTATTAGAAGAATGGAATGAATATTCTTCAAAATTAGTGCTTACAATTTATAAGTAATTTAATTAATTTATTAGAAAGTCAAAGAAGATATTCTTTTCATCCGGCCTGGCAATTTCTCCTGTACTTTTATTCAATCTGGCTGCTGATAGATTCTTAGGTCTTGATTGCGTTCCTTTGTCGATATAATTCTCAACCTCGGAGACATAATTCATCCAGATAGGTAAAGCAGTTGTACTTCCAAACTCTCTCTCCCCTAGTGGTTTAGGTTGATCATATCCAAACCAAACAGTTGCTAAGAAGCTATTATTAAAGCCTGTAAACCAAGTACTTTCTGCATCATTAGTTGTCCCAGTTTTTCCTGCAAAATCATCTCTGGATAATTTTTTTATATTGCTTGCTGTTCCTCTTTTTGCCGCTTCTATCAAGATATCATTAATTACATATGTAATTCTGGGATCGATGATTGCCTTTTCATTATTTTCTTCATTGTATCCGTTCCATAATCTTGAGGTTCTAAAATCTAAAGTTTTAGTTTTTGAGAAATCTAATACTTCTGAATTAGGAAGAACGATTTTTTCAATGTAATAAGGCTCTATCGCTTTTCCTCCATTAGCAATGATAGAAAAAGCTTTTGCATTTTGTAGGGGTGTTGAACTGTAAGATCCTAGAGCCAGAGACAAATCATTCGGAATTTCATCTTCTTGGAATCCATATTTCTGAACATGACTTCTTACTTTATCGATACCTAATTCCTGAAGAAGTCTCACTGAAACTATATTTCTTGACTGGACCAATGCCTCTCTTAATCTTGTTGGTCCATAGAATCTGCCAGATGAATTTTTTGGGCGCCAGACATCTTCTAAATTCTCATCTTCAAAAACTATAGGTGCATCAAGGATTATTGAGGATGGATTATAACCATTCTCAAAAGCAGCACTATATAAAAAAGGTTTAAAGTTTGAACCAAGTTGGGGTTTTGCTTGAAAAACTCGATTATAGTTACTTGAGTAAAAGTCATATCCGCCGACCAAAGCCAAGATCTTTCCATCCTTTGGATCAAGACTCACGATACATGATTGAATCTCTGGATATTGAGAAAATTCTACTTTTTCTCCACTTTCATTCATCCAAACGAGATCTCCAGGAGAGAAGAAATCCGAGAATTCCTGCACCTCTCTATCTATTCTATTCTCATCTATTTTTGGTCTAATCTTCGTTCTCAAGTCCTCTTTAAAAATTTTTATGAGCTCTAAATTAGAGTTAATAAGAAATACAACTTGATCTTCTACTGAAAGAAATATAGCAGGGACAAAATTTTTGTATTTTGGGAGTGACTCATAAAGAGATTCAATCTCCTTGAAAGGATGCTCATCCGTTTTTTCTATTCCATACTCATCAGAAAAATCTATATCTTGATAAAAGAATTGATAGAACACTTCGGACTTATTAAAAAATTTATTAGGAATCAAATTTTCATAATTCTGCGGCTTTCTAAATCCATGTCGATTCTCATAACTCTCTATACCAGTTTTAAGGGCTTTATTGGCAGAGAGTTGATGTTCTGAATTAATTGATGAATAAACTTCATAGCCATCTTTATATACTTCATTCCCATAGTTACTAACCATGTATTTTCTTATCTCCTCCGCCAAATGACCCGCTTCCACTTCAGGTTTAATTCCGAAATTATCTGCTGTAAGAGGTTCAGAAACATTTACCTCATAATCAATCTCTGAGATGTAACCGAGATCTTCCATTCGTTTAAGTATCCAATTTCTTCTATTCAATGCTCTTCTTTTATTTGCTAGTGGGTTCACCTCTGATGGTCTTTGCGTTGAAGCAGCAATCATTGCAAATTGAGCTACAGATAAATCCTGAAGAGGTTTTCCGTAATAAATTGAGGAAGCCGCAACAACGCCATAGGCTCTGTTTCCTAAAAAAACTTTATTTACATAAAGTTCAAATATTTGCTCTTTAGTTAAAAAAACTTCAAGCATAAAGGCCGTATAGATTTCTTTTAATTTTCTTTTATAGGTTTTTTCTTGAGTAAGCAGATAATTTCTCGCAACTTGCATTGTCAAAGTTCCTCCTCCGCTGCCTTTTTCTCCAGTAATTATCAACTCACTTAGCGCTCTAGCAAGAGCTGTAAAATCTATACCCGTATGGGAGAAAAATTCATCGTCTTCTGCTGCTAGATAGGCATTAACAAGCCCTTTGGGTATGTCTTCAAAAATAATTTTAGTTCTATGAATTTCCCCAAATTCAGAAATAAGCTTTCCATCGCTAGTATAAATTTTTAATGGGATTTGTAATTCTGCTTTATCAAGGTCACTAATTTTTGGTAATTCAGGATAAAGATATATATAAACACCAAGTGCCATCTGAAATGGCAAAAGAATAGTAATTAGAGATATTAGAAATATCTTTGACCTGAATAATGAACTAAAAAACTTTTTCATTTTCTAAAAGATAATTCTAATAGATATAATGAGTAGATGAACATCTTTCTTGTTGGCCCAATGGGATCTGGAAAATCAAGCTTGGGGAAGAAACTCGCCAAAAGTTTAGATAAAGAATTCATGGATACAGACAAAGAAATTGAAAAGAAAGAAAGAAAAACCATAAGTGAGATTTTTGAAAATAGTGGAGAAAAATATTTCAGAGAAAAAGAGAGAGAGTTTTTGATTAATATTCCAAATAGTTTGAATATGGTTATTGCTACCGGCGGAGGTATTGTTATAAATCAAGAAAATCGTAAAAAATTAAAGGAAAATAAAGTTATTTTCCTAAATGCCTCAGTTGAAAGACAGCGCAAAAGAACATCAAGATCGGACAAAAGACCTCTTTTAAAAAATATAGATAGGTTCAAAAAACTCAAAGAACTATACGATCAAAGGTTAGAGTTATATAAAGAAGTTTCAAATTTTGAAATTAACGTTGATAAATATAAAAGCAAAAATATTCTTTTAAAAATTATTGAAGAACTAAATGAAAACAATTAAACAATTAAAGGTAAGTTCTCCTAGTTCAAATTATTCCATTTATTTTGGTGATAATTTTATTAATAGCTTTTCCTTAAAAAAGATATCTAATTCAAAAGAAATTTTTCTTATTTTTGACTCAAAGCTTCCTGATTTATCAATCAGAAAAGTAAAGAGCTTCATACGGAAATCAAAACCGAGTAAATTTGAATCATTAAAGTTTACTGCGAATGAAAAAAATAAATCTATTGAGACCTCTCAAAAAATTTTAGAAAAATTAATAGATTTGAAATTTTCTAGAGATTCGTTGATTGTTTCTTTTGGCGGCGGTATTACAACTGATCTCTCAGGCTTTGTAGCCTCGGTATATCTACGAGGAGTAGAGGTTATGCACATTCCTACCACTCTTCTAGCTCAGGTGGATGCTTCTATTGGAGGTAAGACAGGAGTTAATAGTAAAAAATTTAAAAATATGATTGGTGCATTTAAGCAGCCAAAAGCTGTGTTGATTGATACATATTTTTTAAAATCACTTAGTAAAAGGCATATGGCTGCTGGATATTCAGAAATTATTAAACATGCACTTATTGACGACATAAGACTTTTATCAAAATTAGAGAAGTTTGGAGGAAAGTTAGGAAAGAGAACAGATTATATTGAGTTGGCAGACCTCATCAAGATATCTTCAAAAATTAAATCAAAAGTTGTGGAGCAAGATGAAGAAGAGAAATCGGTTAGAGCGCACCTAAACTTTGGGCATACTTATGCACATGCAATTGAGAGCGTCCAATCTTTTAGAGGATTAAATCATGGAGAGGCTGTAGGGATTGGTATGCTATGTGCGGCAAAATTGTCTTTTTTACTTAAAAAATTGACAGTTAAGGAATTTAATAGAGTTATGGGTGTCATAAAAAAATTTAAACTCCCAACAAAGTTGCCTTCTAATTGTGAACCTCAAAAAATTTTAAAAGCAATGGAGTTGGATAAAAAGAACAAAAATAACAACTTAAGGTTCATCATATTAAATGGCCTAGGAAAAGTGGAAATTGTTGAAAACGTTCCTGATGAGAAAATCCTTAATAGCTTAAAAATATAAAAAATATAATTTTTATATTACAGAATAAAAATTGGTCTTTTTTATGATATTTTGGTATAAATAAACTTATAAGAAATCATTATTCTTCCTTGCGATCTTGGGCTTAAGATCAATCGTTCATCCTTATTTAAAGGACGGAAGTAGGTAAAAAATTAAAACCGAAGGAACGCATCTTTCTAATAGGAAGGATGGAATATTATCGATGGTAGAAGATAAAGAAAATAAATTACTAGAACGTCCTAAAAAAATTGGACTTTACGACCCAAATAGTGAGAAAGACTCTTGTGGCGTCGGCTTAGTTGCTAATATTAAAGGCATCCCCTCTAGAGAGATTATGGATGATGCCTATTTAATCAACTCTAGGATGGACCATAGAGGTGGATGTGGGTTTGAGGAAAACACTGGTGATGGAGCTGGGATTCTTATGGCTCTACCAGATTCTTTTTTCCAGGAACAAGCAAAAAAAATCAAAATAAATCTTCCTGCTTTTGGGAGTTACGCTACTGGGAATATTTTCCTTCCTCAAGACAGAAAGGAAAGATCATATTGCAAAAAAGTAGTCGAAGAAATAATAAAATCAGAGGGTCAAAAATTTTTAGGATGGAGAAAAGTACCGGTTAATCCTAAAAAGGCAAACGTTGGTCCAGCTGCATTAGACTGCCAACCTGAAATTCAACAAATTTTTATCCAAAGAGCATCGAAACTAGATCAAGACGCATTTGAGAGAAAACTTTACTTGATCAGAAAAATTTTTACTAAGCGCTTGAGATACGAGGAAAATTTAAAACAATCCTTTATGTTTTATGCATGTACTTTGTCTTCGAGACTAATTGCTTATAAAGGAATGTTGACTCCTGCACAACTTTTCCCTTTTTATCCAGATTTAGAACATAAAAAGTTTGAAACTCACCTTGCAATGGTTCATTCAAGATTCAGTACCAATACATTTCCTTCTTGGGACAGAGCTCAGCCAAACAGGTATATGTGCCATAACGGTGAAATAAATACACTTAAGGGAAATATGAATCAAATGTATTCCAGACAAGGTCTAGCAAAAAGTGAATACTTTGGTTCAAAAATTACAAAGTTGTTTCCTATTGCTGAACCAGACTGCTCAGATTCGGGATCTTTCGATAATGTTCTGGAGCTTTTAATTATGTCTGGAAGAGAACTTACAGAAGCAGCAATGATGATGATTCCTGAAGCATGGCAAAACGATAATGAAATGAGTTCAGCAAAAAAGGCTTTTTATGAATACTCGTCTTCATTCATGGAGCCTTGGGATGGACCTGCTTCGATTGTGTTTACTGACGGTAATTATGTTGGAGCAGTCTTAGATAGAAATGGTCTCAGACCAAGCAGATTCTATGTTACAGATGATGACAAAGTCATCATGGCATCAGAGGTAGGAGTCCTCCCAGTTGATCAATCTAAGGTTCTTTCAAAAGGTAGGCTGCAACCAGGAAAAATGTTTCTAATTGACTTTGAGAAGGGAAGAATGATTCCTGATGAGGAAATCAAAAAAAATATTTCAAATAAACATCCTTACCGTAATTGGATAAATAACCAAATTGTAGATCTGCAAGATCTTAAAAAATATAAAGTCAAATCTTCTAAGGAAGATCTGATCTCACGAATGCAGTCCTTTGGTTATACAACGGAAACCCTTGAATTCATGCTTCTGCCTCTTGTAACAGAGCTGAGGGATCCTCTCGGTTCAATGGGAAATGATGCTGCCTTAGCCTGTTTATCTGACAAGCCTAGAATGATTTACGACTACTTCAAACAACTCTTTGCCCAAATTACTAATCCTCCAATTGATTCAATCAGGGAAGAAGTGATTATGTCGCTTGAATGCTTAATCGGTCCTGAAAGTAATTTACTAGAATCCCAAGAAAAAAATGCTCATCGATTAAGATTAAAACATCCAATTCTTTCGAATCAAGAGCTCGAAAGTATAAAAAAATTAAGCGCCTTTGGATGGAAAACCAAGATTATCGATATTACTTACGAGAGAGGGAGCGGATCAAAAGGCTTAAGAAAAGCTCTGAAGAGAATTTGTAGAGATTCAGAAGATGCAATAAAACAAGGCTATTCATTTGTGCTGCTATCTGATCGTGAATTATCAAAAGATAGAATCGCTATTAGTTCATTGCTTGCTTGCTCATCAATTCATCATTATCTAGTTAAAAAAGAGAAAAGAACTCAACTTGGATTGATAGTTGAATCAGGTGAAGCAAGAGAAGTTCACCATCATTGCCTTCTGATAGGCTATGGCGCAGATGCCATTAATCCTTACTTAGCATTTGATGTATTAGAGAAATCTCTAGACGATGGCATCCTGCAAGATGAAAATCTGAAAAGTTCTTCAGATCTTGTAAATGCATACAAAAAGGGTGTTGCAAAAGGTATGTTAAAGGTTATGGCTAAGATGGGTATTTCTACTCTTCAATCATATAAAGGTGCTCAAATATTTGAAGCTGTTGGATTGGCAGAAGAAATAATAAAACTTTGTTTCCCTGGAACTACCAGTAGGGTACAAGGGGTTAATTTTGATGTATTGGCAGATGAAGTTGAAAGAAGGCACTCTATAGGTTACCCAGAATATGATCAAAATAAAGTTTCAGTTCTTCCAAATCCTGGAGATTTCCATTGGCGTAATGGGGGTGATTCTCATATGTGGGATCCTAAATCAATTTCCTCATTGCAATTGGCTTCTCAGGCTAATGATGAGACTAAATATTGGGAATTTTCTAATCATGCCAATGAACAAACTACAAGAAATAGTACTCTCAGAGGTTTGATGAAGTTCAAATATCCAAAAAAAGGTATACCTCTCGATCAGGTTGAGTCGGAAAAAGAAATAGTAAAAAGATTCGCTACAGGAGCTATGTCTTTGGGATCAATTTCAACTGAAGCTCATGAGTCACTTGCTTTGGCTATGAATGAGCTTGGGGGCAAATCCAATACTGGTGAAGGAGGAGAGGATCCAGTTAGGTTTAAGCCTTTAAAAGATGGAAGGTCTAAGAGATCTGCAATAAAACAAGTTGCCTCTGGAAGATTCGGGGTCACGATGTGGTACCTGACTAATTCTGATGAGCTACAAATAAAAATAGCTCAAGGAGCAAAACCTGGAGAAGGCGGTGAATTACCTGGCAAGAAAGTGGATCAATATATTGCAAGAATCAGGCATTCCACTCCTGGTGTAGGATTGATTAGCCCTCCCCCGCATCACGATATTTATTCCATTGAAGATATAGCTCAACTTATCCATGATCTTAAAAATGCAAATAGAAAAGCTAGAATAAGTGTGAAATTGGTCTCTGAAATAGGAGTTGGCACAATTGCAGCTGGGGTCGTTAAAGCTAAAACTGACCATTTAGTTATAGCAGGTCACGATGGGGGAACAGGAGCCTCTCCATTAACTTCCATCAAGCACGCAGGACTTCCGTGGGAGTTAGGTATTGCCGAGACACATCAAACTCTAGTAATGAATAATCTAAGATCAAGAGTAGTCCTGCAAACAGATGGTCAATTAAAAACGGGAAGAGATGTTGCAATAGCTGCAATTTTGGGGGCTGAAGAGTTTGGCTTCTCAACTGCACCTTTGGTTACCTTGGGCTGTATCATGATGAGAAAGTGCCACCTAAATACCTGTCCTGTAGGTATAGCAACACAAGATAAGGATCTAAGAGAGAAGTTCAAAGGCAAACCTGAGAATGTCGTAAATTACCTATTTATGGTTGCAAAAGAATTGAGAATGATAATGGCTAAGTTAGGCATCAAGACTCTTAATGAAATGATTGGCAGAGTTGATTTGCTTGAGTTGGACACTGCCATTAACCATTGGAAAAAAGATGGAATTGATTTATCAAATGTTTTAACTCCTGCTGAAAAGGTTTTTAAAAATACTGATGTATATAAGACTCAAGATCAAAATCATAATCTCGAAGAATCTTTAGATCTTAAACTGCTGAGAAAAATAAAACCAAGCATACTCAACAGAAAAAAGATAAAAATAGAACAAGAAATTGGAAATACCGATAGGGTTTTCGGAACGATCCTATCTAACGAAATATCGAAAGTTTGGGAAAATAATGGTTTGCCAGAAGATTCTATTTACTTGAAATTAAATGGGTCTGCTGGACAAAGTCTTGGGGCATGGAGTTGTAAGGGAATGACTATAGAACTGGAGGGAGATGCCAATGACTATGTTGGAAAGGGTCTCTCGGGTGGAAAAATCATAATCTACCCTGACAAAGAATCTAGTTTTCTAGCTGAAGAGAATATTATTCTTGGAAATGTCGCTTTATACGGAGCCACTGGAGGTGAAGCATATTTTAGAGGAATTGCAGCAGAAAGATTCTGTGTAAGAAATAGTGGAGCAAAGGTTGTAGTTGAGGGCATTGGAGATCATGGCTGCGAATATATGACAGGAGGAGTAGCTGTAATTCTCGGAGAAACAGGCAGAAATTTTGGTGCCGGGATGAGCGGAGGTGTTGCATATGTTTATGATCCAAAAAAACTATTCAAGAAAAAATGTAACACCAGCACCTTTGAGCTTGAAAATTTAGAAGATGAAGAAGATTTGAAAGAGCTTAAGCAATTAATTAATAATCATAAGAAATATACTGATTCAGCAATAGCAACTAAAATTCTTAATGGTTGGAATAGTGCATTAGATAGCTTTGTCAAAGTAATGCCAACTGATTATAAGAGGGTCATGATAGAAATGAAGGAAAAGAAATTAAAAGTGAGTTGAAATGGGAAAAGTAACTGGCTTTAAAGAATTTTCTAGAGAGGTTGAGCCATATAGGCCAGCAAAGTCTCGAGTATTAGACTTTAAAGAAATATACACAGATCATGATGAAAAGCTCTTGAACACTCAAGCAGCAAGGTGCATGAATTGTGGAGTACCTTTTTGTCAATCTGGCGAAGGCTGTCCTGTTTATAACTTAATCCCTGAGTGGAACGATTTGGTTTACAACGAACAATGGGAAGATGCTTTCGACAGACTTTTCAAAACAAACAATTTTCCCGAGGTTACTGGAAGAGTTTGTCCTGCAGTATGTGAGGGAGCTTGTGTTTTAGGCATAACCGAAACTCCTGTGGCAATCAAAAATCTAGAATTTGCCATCGCTGATAAAGGAATAAAATCTGGATGGTTGAAACCAAGAGTTCCTGAGGTCAGAACTAACAGAAAAATAGCTATAGTTGGATCCGGTCCTGCTGGCCTTTCAGCTGCACAACAATTAAACAGCGTCGGTCACAATGTTGATGTTTATGAAAGATCCGATCGAATTGGCGGATTAATGATGTACGGAATTCCTAACATGAAACTTGATAAATCAATTTTGGATATGAGAATTGAAATTATGGAAAAAGAAGGAATAGTTTTCCATACAAATACTGATATTGGTGCACTAAATTCTCTCTCACTTGAAGATCTTATCAATGATAATGATTCTGTCCTTCTAACCATTGGAGCAACAAAACCCAGAGACCTTTCCATCCCTGGAAGAGAAGGAGATGGTGTTCACTTTGCTATGGAATTTTTAGGTAAAAACACAAAGAGTCTTCTGGACAGCAAGCTTAAGAATAAAAAATTTATTTCTGCTAAAGATAAAAACGTTATCGTCATTGGTGGAGGAGATACTGGAAACGATTGCCTGGGTACTTCATTGAGGCATAAATGCAAAAGCCTTCTTAATTTTGAAATAATGTCAGAGTTACCAAAAGATAGAGCAGATAATAATCCTTGGCCTCTTTTTCCTAGAATACATAAGGTTGATTATGGTCATGAAGAATCAATTGAGGTGTTAGGAAAAGATCCTAGGGAATATTCGATCTCTGGAAAAGAATTCTTAAGAGATAAGTCTGGAAAGCTTACCGGAATCAAAACTGTAATGGTTGACTCTGCTTTTAAAGAAATAAAAGGTACAGAAAAAACTTGGGAAGCAGACCTCATCTTACTCGCGATGGGTTTTCTGGGGCCGGAAAGCTATATCAATCAAGATGTGAATATTGACCTTGATGAAAGGTCTAATTTTAAGGCTGATCATAATATCCATCAAACATCTCATCCAAAAGTTTTTGCTGCCGGAGATTGCAGAAGAGGTCAATCACTAGTTGTTTGGGCGATAAATGAGGGAAGAGCCGCGGCTAGAGAAATTGATAAGGAGTTAATGGGTTCTACAGCTCTTATTTAGAGTAATCTGAGTCTATCCTTCTCATTAATCCTTCTTGAATAGCTGAAGCTACCAATATTCCGTCCTGAGTGTAAACGCTTCCTCTATTAAAACCTTTTGCATTGCTCGCGCTCGGGCTATCTGTGACATATAACAACCATTCATCTGTTCTGAAAGGTCTATGAAACCACATGGCATGATCAATGCTCGCTGCCATAACTTTTCTGTTCATACCTCCCCAACCGATACCGTGCGGAAGTTGTGCTGTACTCAGCAATCCAAAATCTGATGCGTATGCCAGTATGTTTTGATGAACAAGAATATCATCCGGCAGATTTCCATTTGCCTTCATCCAAGTATGTTTGTAAGGAGGTTTTTTTTCACTGTTCAATGGATTGAATTGCTCAACTGTTCTTAATTCGATTGCTTTCTCTCTCAAGAATCCATCCCTGTACTCTTCAGGAATTTGATCCATCATAGACTCTCGTAATTCTCTCTCACTTTTAAGTTCTTCAGGCCCAGGAACATCAGGCATATCAAATTGATGCTCAAAGCCACCTTCGTCCTTTTGAAAAGAAACAGACATATTAAAAATTGCTTCACCGTTTTGAATTGCATCGACTGTTCTCGTTGTAAAACTCCCTCCATCTCTTATTCTTACTACTTGATAAACAATAGGAATATCTATTCTTCCTGGTCTTAAAAAATAGGCATGAAATGAATGAGCATACCTTTCCTCTTCAATAGTGTTATATGCTGCACTTAAGGCCTGGCCCAAAACTTGGCCGCCGAAAACTCTACCCCATGCTGTTTTTTCACATTCACCTCGGAAAAGATTCTCTTCCAACTTTTCTAGGTTAAGAGTCTGGACCAAATCATCTAAACTTTTCTGTGATGACATTAATTTTCCTCAATTGTGTGATCTACTTCAGTCCCAGGGGTTTTCATCGAAGTCTTACCAACTACTTTTGCTGGAACACCTGCCACAGTCATATGCTCAGGAACATCATCTAGAACTACGCTACCGGCAGCTATTTTTGCTCCCTCACCTATTTCAACATTACCTAAGATTTTAGCTCCTGAACTAATTAAGACTCCCTTCCTAACTTTAGGATGTCTATCTCCTATCTCTTTTCCTGTCCCACCAAGAGTTACTCCTTGAAATATAGAGACATCATCCTCGATCACTGAAGTTTCTCCAATTACTATTCCAGTAGCATGATCAAGCATAATCCCTTTTCCAATGGAAGCAGCAGGATGTATGTCTACGCCATAAACTTGTGAACTCCTGCTTTGAAGAAAATAAGACAATAGATCTTGGTCTTTCCAATGATAATTAGATGCCCTATATGCTTGCAAAGCTGAGAATCCTTTAGAAAATAAGAAAGTTTCTAAGACGGTATTTGTTGCAGGGTCTCTGGAAATAACTGCATTAAGATCCATCTCAATGGCTTTTGAAATATCTGCAATATTCAGGGCCTTTAAAATACTTGTATACAATTTTTTATCAGAAAAAGACCATGACTGAGATAAGTCTCTTGATAGTTTTAGGCTAATAGAAGAAATAAAATCGTCATTAGATAGAACCAAAGACTCCAAAAAGTCTTTATAATCTTTATTAAGTTTTATATAGTCTTCAGCCTCGGATTGAAGCTTTGTCCATATATTTTTATCTACGGCATTCATAAAAAAAAAGAAGTCTAGACGAAGTTAACAAAAAGTCATAGCTATATATTTGAAGTTTTAGGGTATAAAGAATAATAAATTAAAAAAAATATGACAATTTCAACTTCCCAAAATCTTAGCGCTATTCCTGATATTAAGGTTAGCGTTGGAAATACCTTTGGTTTTGACTCCAAGCTTGAGGTGCCAGCCTATTCTGAATCTAGCGAGTATGTTCCTGCCCTTGATCCGGATTATTGTTTCGATAAAGATACAACTCTCTCAATTCTTGCAGGTTTTTCTCATAATCGTAGAGTGATGATTCAAGGTTTACATGGTTCTGGTAAGTCTACCCATATTGAACAAGTAGCTTCTAGATTAAATTGGCCTTGTGTCAGAATTAATCTAGATAGTCACATCAGTAGATTGGACTTATTAGGCAAAGATGCAATTGTCATTGAAGATGGGAAGCAATTAACAAAATTTGTAGAAGGTATACTTCCATGGGCAATACAAAATTCGGTTGCATTGGTTTTTGATGAATACGATGCTGGAAGACCAGATGTGATGTTTGTCATACAAAGAATACTTGAAGCCGAGGGAAAATTAACCTTACTAGATCAAAACAGAGTTTTAACTCCTAATCCATATTTTAGATTATTTGCGACTGCAAACACTGTAGGTTTGGGAGATAGCACTGGCCTCTATCATGGCACTCAGCAAATAAATCAGGGGCAGATGGACAGATGGCAAATTGTTTCAGTTTTAAATTATTTAGATGAGGAGCTTGAACAAAAGGTTATCCTCTCAAAAGTAAAAGAATTAGACAATAATGAAGGTAAAGAAATCGTTCTAAATATGATAAGGCTAGCTAATTTAACGCGAAAAGGCTTCGAGAGTGGAGACATATCAACATTGATGTCACCAAGAACTGTAATTAGTTGGGCAGAAAATTATTCTATTTTTGAGGATTTGGTTAAATCATTCGAGCTTAGTTTTCTAAATAAGTCAGATGAAACTGAAAGACCAATTATTTCAGAATATTTTCAGAGATGTTTTGGTGCTGAGACCAAAAGTTCCTTGAGCTCAGAATCCAATTAAATTTTGTTAGAGAAATCTGATAAACAAACCATAAAGGATGCTCTTGCAGCGTCGGCTAAAGCTATTTCTGAAGATTTAGAATTGAATGTAAATTTTGGAATAGAAAATTTAAGGCAAAGTTCCCTGCCAGAACCGCTCCAACCAATTAAAAACTTTATTGATCTAAGAGCAAAGTCTGATCAAGTTGCTTTGATAAATAAATATTCAGGAAATGATTTATTTGCTCATAGCGATACAAAAGTGAATGAAATCATCAAGGACCTAGATCTTACTAGGGTCGAACTTTTAGGCTCAAAAAAGTTTCTTGGAGTTTCGAAAAACCTAAAATTTCTTTTTCAGAAAAATATTAATTCTTTGGACGCTAATGAAGACTCTTCTTCTCTAGCCATCTCTCATTGGCTACGATCTAAGCTTCTTGGACAAGATATAAGTCGTCCTGATTCAAAAAAATTTGAAGATCTCTATGAAAAACTTATCACTTTTCAAGACAAATACTTAGGGCAGTTAGAAGACTCTTTAGATAGCTCTTTGGACTTTTCAAAAATCATCTTTTCTTTACTCAAGGACCTTGAGATAAGTGTTGATGAGGAAAAGCCTAATGAAGAAGATGACGAGAATAACGATGAAGAAAACGAGGATGATTCTGACGAAGAAGAAAATCAAGAAGAGGAAGAAGAAACTGATTCAGAAGATGGTCAAAGTGATGAACAAGATACATCCGTTGAGGATGAAGAAATGGATATTGAAGAAGGAGAAGTTGATGCTGATGAAGATTCTTGGATTGAAAATAGATCGAAATTAGAAGAACTCCTTAAAAAAGTAGGAGAACAAGAATATAAAGTTTATACAAAAGATTTTGACCAAGAAGTAAAGGCAGAAGAATTATGTGATTCAGATGAGTTATCTAGGCTAAGAGGAAGGTTAGATCAATTAATGGAATCTAGTAAAAATGCTATAGCAAAATTAGCTAATAGACTCCAAAGATTATTATTAGCTCAACAAAATAGATCTTGGGAATTTGATAAAGAGGAGGGCCAACTCGATCCTAGCAAGCTTCACAAAATTATCGTAGATCCTCTTACTCCGCTGAGTTTCAAAATTGAAAAAGACTCAGAGTTTAAAGACACCCTTGTTTCTATTTTGGTTGATAGCTCTGGATCTATGAGAGGAAGATCAATGACTACTGCAGCCATATGTGCTGATATCATTGGCAGCACACTGAATAGATGCAACATAAAGACAGAAATCCTTGGATTTACAACCAAGCACTGGAAAGGTGGAGACTCCAGAAAGTTATGGTTAGAGCAAGGCAAAATCCCTAATCCAGGACGCTTAAATGACTTAAGACACATAATCTTTAAACCTGCCGATCAGGCTTGGAGACGAGGAAGAAAAAATCTAGGACTAATGCTCAGAGAAGGGCTTTTAAAAGAAAATGTAGATGGTGAAGCTTTGTTATGGGCTCAAAACAGACTTAATAAAAGACCTGAGCAAAGAAAAATATTAATGGTTATTTCAGATGGTGCACCAGTTGATGACAGTACATTATCAACCAATTCTACTAATTATCTAGATACTCATCTAAGAGATGTTATCAAAAAAGTTGAAACTTCGTCTGAGACAGAACTTATTGCGATAGGTATCGGACATGATGTTACAAGATACTATAAAAAAGCAGTCACTATACACAGAGCAGAAGAATTAGGAGGGGCTATGCTTGATCAATTAACCTCACTCTTTGAAACTTGATTAAATTGACCCTAGGCATTCAAAATGCTTAAATGAATTTTTGAAAAAGGTACACATATGGAAATTGTAAAAAGAAACGGACCACCAGAAGATTTATTATATTTTGACGATGAATTACCCCTAGAAGAGAAGCATGTACAAGATGTTGTTGAAATCTTTAAAACTCCTCTAACAGGAGCTTACAATTGGGATTACACCGTTGCAGAAAACAGAATCAAAAGACTTTATGAGTTAGGTAAAGAACTAAATTGGAACGGTTCTATAGATTTAGATTGGAGTTATAATCACCCTAAAGATAAGCCTTTAGTTGGTGGAGAATTGTTTGAACCACCTCACGAACAATTAGATGCTTGGAAGAACCTATCTGATGAAGAAAAGATAGAATTTGATAGGCATGAGACAGCTGAACTTTTATGCCAATTCTTACACGGTGAACAAGGTGCGTTATTAGTTGCTTCACAAATTGCAAGTTGTGCACCAACATACAATGCAAAACTTTATGCTGCTTCACAAACTTTCGATGAAGCCAGACATGTTGAGGTTTTTAATAGATATCTCCAAGAAAAAATAGGTTTTCATTATCCTGTCAATGCAAACTTAAAGGCCTTACTTGACAAGATTTTAACCGATGAAAGATGGGACCTAAAATTTATTGGCATGCAAGTAATTATAGAAGGTCTTGCCTTGGCTGCCTTTACTAACCTAAAGCTAGATACAAATTGTGTGCTTCTAAAACAACTGCTTCATTATGTAATTAGAGATGAAGCTAGGCACGTAACTTTTGGGATTAATTATCTTGAGGAATACATAAAAACCTTAAGTCCTGAAGAAGTAGAAGACAGAGCTCAGTTTGCCTACGAAGCATGCGTTATCTCAAGAGATAGAATCATTAATACTACTGCTATGCAGAAATTTTTGAAAATGACACCTGATGAAGCCAGACAATTCACTTTGGAATCAGGAGCTATGGAAACTTTTAGAAACTTCCTATTTTCAAGGGTTATGCCTAATCTATCTAAAATTGGTCTTCTAACTGACTCAATCAGGCCAAAATATGAAGAGTTAGGTTTGCTTGAATATGAAAATGCACCAAGTGATTTTGAAATCGATTGGGCAGAGATAACTAAACCTCTTGAGAGTTCCGAGCAAATTGTCAAAGAGTCAAATGAGCAAGCAAAAGCTGTAGCAGAAATGCTAAACCAAGCTTAACCTTAATTTATCTTCAATCTAAAAAAGAAAGTCAGGTTATCCTGACTTTCTTTTCTTATGTTGTTTAGGTTCTCAATCAGAAGTAGCTTTAGCCCAAATACGGAGAATGTATTAACTGGCGTTGAATAGCTTACAGAAATAACTCTTTCTCTATGAGCAGGCGCTAAATCAACTCTCAGAATATCTGAGGTATATTTTCCAAAATAATCCCTTCCGGAGATAAATTCTAGGTCAGCTGTACCTTTTTCTATAGATAAAGGCAATGAAAAATCTAATCTAAAAAGATCATTTTTATTAAAGATATCTTTTCCTAGAATGCTGAAATTACTTGAGGTGAGAAATGAAGAACCCGCTCTAAAGTTGATGAACGAGAAATTTTCGTAAGGTTTTGCTTCCATGCCAGTTAATGAAAGAAAGCCTGAGAACTTGTCGGTTATAGAAAAATCTGAATCTACAGTAAATACAGAAGAATAAGAACTTTTAGAAGAATTTTGACCATTCAAAAACATCATCCCGAGATACGAAGAATTCTCCTCAAGGCGTCCTAACTTGATAGAAGTTTTATTATTTTTTGAGTAAACGCTTAATTTAGTTGAAAAATATTGCGAATAAGCTTTATCTTGATCAGTCCAAGGATTCCATCCCTGAAAGCCTTTAGAAATTGTAAATTCATAACCAATTCTCTTATCTTTATATGAATAATTAACACTTGGCCCATTGGAAACAAAATTGTTGATGGGATCATGAGAAGTCAGAGATAAATAAGAATCATTTTTTTGATTTAAGGATAAATTTAAAAAGTTTCTAGAATTTATGCGATGGGCATAAGAGAACCCACTCTTTTGAGTAGCTTGATTAGATAGAAAATCGTAATTCTCAAATGAAGAAAATAACTTTAAATATTCATTTTGAGCTCTAGTTGCATGTGAGTTTTGAAATCTAGGTAAATAGCTATTTTCTGGATTATTATTTCTTACTATCTGTTTTGCTTTTATCGAGAAAGGCGCTCCCATCTGATCAAAGTAGGTTAAGGTAAATTTGTTATCCATGTTATTGAGATTTCCAAATAATGGTGAACTTAAAAATATATTAGCCTGTGAAAAGGTATTAATTTGATTTGATATAGGAGAAATGAAATATGTTTGACCAATTGGTTCAATTGCCTTTTTAAGATCAAGAAGACCTTGGCCATAAATATCTGAGTTTGAGTAAACACCTTCTTTGTTAGCGGTGACATAAATACGTTGAAGAATTTCTTGTCCAGTAAGCTGCCCTCTAAACTTTTCTGTTAACAAAGCAATTGCGCCACTTACGAAAGGTGCTGCAAAAGATGTACCTGAACCTGTTCCATAATTATTATTTTCGGGATATTCAGTTGTAACATAAGCTCCTGTAATGTTCTCACCTGGAGCAGCAATACAAAAATCTTTTGCTAAGCCGCAGCGATTGGAATGATCTGCAATAAGGCCCTCTTCGTTCACTGAGACAACAGCAACAGAAGTATCTTGAAGCTCTTCTATAAAATAAACCATGCCTGGGAATATTTCTGGGCTTGAGTTATCTGCATCCTGATCGGAGTATCCCCCAGCATTACCTGCGCTCCATACAAAGATGCTTTTATTAATTTTATTTTTCTGAGCAATAGTTTCAATCACAGTCGGGAAAGATGCTCTCACTGCTGACTCTTCATAATCTGCAATGTTTCCTTGCATCCCATAACTATTATTTACTGCAGTAACATATCTGGATGTAAAGTCTCTATAAAAGGAGGCATATGCCTGATCAAGACCGCTGTAATCCTCTGCATTCTCTTCAGTTACTTCTACAGGCTCGTAATCATCATCTGGTTCTGCTAAAGGGATTGCAATGAAATGGATTTGAGCATTAAAAGCAACTCCCTGAATATCATTGGGATTATTGCTTTCATCTCTCTCGCCTGCGGCAATTGATGCGACAAAAGTTCCATGAGTTTTATCATCTGCGGTAGGTGCCCTGTACCCTGAAAAATTAGAATAATCTAAAACACTATCGGTTGTAATTTTATTCTGAGAATTAAGCTCAATATGGTTAGTTTCAATTCCACTGTCCATTATCCCAATAGTTGTTCCAGCGCCTGAAAGATTATTTGCATAAGGCTCTAGAGCATTGATCATTGAAAGACCATATTGATTATTATATTCAACTGAACCAGTAAATTTGGTCATTAATTCAAGATATGTTGCAGTTGAATCTGAGCTGCTTGAGTCTTGAGAAGATTGTGATTGATTTGAATTTGTCTGTGAAGATTGAGAGTTTTGTGAAGGAGTATCATTACTTGGAGAAGAAGGTTGTGATGAGCTCCCCTTTCCTCCTCCACAATTGGTTAAAAAAAAAGCAAAAATACAAACTGTAATTATTTGTTTAAAATTGTTCATGTATGATGAATACAAAAGATTAATGAAATTAGGTATTGATTTTGGCATTAGTTTTACGGATTTATCTATTCTAGATGAATCTAAGCCAAAGTTTATATCTTTCGATTCTAAGAAGTTATCAGTTAAAAATATCTCAAAACAAATCCATAAACTGGTTAATTTTGATGATATTGATTCCATAGGCGTAACAGGTGGAAAGCACTATGATTTACCTTTAAAGATAGGTGGAATTGAGCTATCACATGCGAATGAAATAGAAGCGATCAGTAAGGGAACAAATTATCTGGCTAAAAATGATAAGAAAAAGCTAATTATCAGTTCCGGTTCTGGAACAGCATTTGTATTGAGTGACGGCATAATGACCTCTCACGCGGGGGGAACAGGTGTTGGTGGAGGAACTATTATCGGTTTAAGTAACTTGATTAACAATGTTAATAATCCAAATGAAATTAATAAACTTGCTAGTATAGGTAAAATTGAAAGGGTAGATCTATTGTTAAACGAAGTAGTATCAGGACCCATAGGTCAATTACCTAAAGATGCAACTGCTGTAAATTTTGGAAAAGTAAGATACAGAAGCAAATCTGGGAAAGCAGATAGAACTGCCGCAATAATGAATTTAGTTGGTCAGACTGTTGCCAGGATGGCTTCTGCGACTGCGGCGGCATGCAATTGCGAGCTTATTTATATTGTTGGTAGAACGCCTCAATATGACTTATATAAGAGTGTTCTAAAAAGATGGATTTCATTTTCTGGGTTATCAGCCCATTTCCCAAAGAATGGAGAGTTTGCAAGTTCTTTAGGCGCTATTGTTGACTAAAGGATTATCTTTAAACGAAAAGCTCGACGATGTCCTACTCTCGCGTAACAGAAGCTACACTACCATCGGCGCTAAGTGGTTTCACTTCTGAGTTCGGAATGGATTCAGGTGGGACACACTTGCTATTGTCATCGAGCAAAATTCGTTTTTGTATTGAATTCCAAAATTCTGACTTAGTTTAGAAAAATTTCTAAATAACTAAAAATATACGGTTAAGCCTCACGAGCAATTAGTACAAGTTAGCTCAATGCTTTACAGCACTTACACACCTTGCCTATCAACGTCCTAGTCTTGAACGGCTCTTTAGGAACCCGAAGGTTCAGGGAGATCTTATCTTGAGGGGGGCTTCCCACTTAGATGCTTTCAGCGGTTATCCTGTCCGAACATAGCTACCGGGCAATGCCACTGGCGTGACAACCCGAACACCAGAGGTTCGTTCACTCCGGTCCTCTCGTACTAGGAGCAACTCCTCTCAAATCTCCAACGCGCACGGCAGATAGGGACCGAACTGTCTCACGACGTTCTAAACCCAGCTCGCGTACCACTTTAAATGGCGAACAGCCATACCCTTGGGACCTGCTCCAGCCCCAGGATGTGATGAGCCGACATCGAGGTGCCAAACACCCCCGTCGATGTGAACTCTTGGGGGGTATAAGCCTGTTATCCCCGGCGTACCTTTTATCCGTTGAGCGACGGTCCTTCCATACAGAACCGCCGGATCACTATGACCTACTTTCGTATCTGCTCGACTTGTCAGTCTCGCAGTTAAGCATCCTTATGCCATTGCACTCATTGCATGATGTCTGACCATGCTGAGGATACCTTCGCACTCCTCCGTTACTCTTTAGGAGGAGACCGCCCCAGTCAAACTACCCACCACACACTGTCCTTGGTCCGGATTACGGACCTAAGTTAGAACCTCAAATGTATAAGGGTGGTATTTCAAGGATGACTCCACCAAAGCTAGCGCCTTGGTTTCAAAGTCTCCCACCTATCCTACACATATAAATTCAAAGTCCAGTGTGAAGCTATAGTAAAGGTGCACGGGGTCTTTCCGTCTAGCCGCGCGTATACGGCATCTTCACCGCAAATTCAATTTCACTGAGTCCTGGGTCGAGACAGTGTGGCCATCGTTACGCCATTCGTGCAGGTCGGAACTTACCCGACAAGGAATTTCGCTACCTTAGGACCGTTATAGTTACGGCCGCCGTTCACCGGGGCTTCGATCACAAGCTTCGTCCGAGGACTAACCTGATCAATTAACCTTCCGGCACCGGGCAGGCGTCACACCCTATACTTCCACTTACGTGTTTGCAGAGTGCTATGTTTTTAGTAAACAGTCGCAGCCACCTGGTATCTTCGACCTCTTTCCGCTTAGAAAGCAAGTTTCATCACGTAATAGAGGCGTACCTTCTCCCGAAGTTACGGTACCATTTTGCCTAGTTCCTTAACCCAAGTTCTCTCAATCGCCTTAGTATTCTCTACCTGATCACCTGTGTCGGTTTAGAGTACGGTTCCTTGCAATTTAAGCTTAGAAGTTTTTCCTGGAAGTAAAGCATCAGTCACTTCTTTTTCATAAATGAAAAATCGTCATCAGTTCTCAGCATAAAGTATCCCGGATTTACCTAAGATACATGCCTAAGACCTTAAACAGGGACAACCATCGCCCTGCTGACCTAGCCTGCTCCGTCACTCCATCGCAATTACAAAAAGTACAGGAATATTAACCTGTTTCCCATCGACTACGGCTTTCGCCCTCGCCTTAGGGGCCGACTTACCCTGTCCCGATTAGCGTAGGACAGGAAACCTTGATCATTCGGCGGAGAGGTTTTTCACCTCTCTCTCGTTACTCATGTCAGCATTCTCACTTCTGATACCTCCAAAGAACCTCTCGGTCCTTCTTCATTGGCGTACAGAACGCTCCTCTACCATAGATGTAAACATCTATCCGCAGCTTCGGTTTATGGTTTAGCCCCGTTAAATCTTCCGCGCAGGCCGACTCGACTAGTGAGCTGTTACGCTATCTTTAAAGGATGGCTGCTTCTAAGCCAACCTCCTAGCTGTTTGTGCCTTCCCACATCGTTTCCCACTTAACCATAATTTGGGACCTTAGCTGGCGGTCTGGGTTGTTTCCCTTTCGACTACGGACGTTAGCACCCGCAGTCTGTCTCCCGTGCTCATACTTCTTGGTATTCGGAGTTTGCGTCGGTTTGGTAAGTCGGGATGACCCCCTAGCCGAGACAGTGCTCTACCCCCAAGAGTAATACACGAGGCGCTACCTAAATAGCTTTCGAGGAGAACCAGATATCTCCGAGCTTGATTAGCCTTTCACTCCGATCCACAGCTCATCCCCTCATTTTTCAACATAAGTGGGTTCGGGCCTCCAGTGAGTGTTACCTCACCTTCACCCTGGCCATGGATAGATCGCCCGGTTTCGGGTCTACTCCCTGCGACTCAACGCCCTATTAAGACTCGGTTTCCCTATGCCTACCTATTAAAGTTAAGCTTGCCACAGACAGTAACTCGCTGACCCATTATACAAAAGGTACGCCGTCACTCCGTGTATCCGAAGATACACTTAGAGCTCCGACAGCTTGTATGCATACGATTTCAGGTTCTATTTCACTCCCCTCTCCGGGGTTCTTTTCGCCTTTCCCTCACGGTACTGGTTCACTATCGGTCAGCTGAGAGTATTTAGCCTTGGAGGATGGTCCCCCCATGTTCAGTCAAGATTTCTCGTGTCCCGACCTACTCGATTTCACTTTGAAGAAGAATTCAAATACAGGACTATCACCTTCTATGGTAGAGCTTCCCAACTCTTTCTTCTTTCTTCAACAAAGCTTAAGGGCTGTTCCGCTTTCGCTCGCCGCTACTAACAGAATCTCGGTTGATTTCTTTTCCTACGGGTACTTAGATGTTTCAGTTCCCCGCGTTCGCTTCATTTATCCTATGTATTCAGATAAAGATACTTGAGTTATCTCAAGTGGGTTTCCCCATTCGGAAATCTCCGGATCGAAGCTTAATTGCCAGCTCCCCGAAGCTTATCGCAGGCTTTCGCGTCCTTCATCGCCTTCAGCTGCCAAGGCATCCGTCGTATGCACTTAATTACTTAACCATATATTTTTAATTACTTAAAAAAGTATGAAAGTTTTCTGATTACTAAGCGCCAGAATTTGCCATTAGCATTCTGAGATAAATCTCAGAATATTACTTGGTGAATTATCAAAAAAATTTGATAAAACAATCAACAATTGATAACAAAAAATTGTTGATCATGAATGAATAAATTCATTCATATTTTGGAATTACAATACTTTTAAAGAACTCTTGAGATCTAAATAGTGTCAATTTAGCGATCTATAGAAGATTCAAGTAATTCGAACGGACACTCACAATATTAAGTCGTGTGTATATTTTAGGAGGTGATCCAGCCCCAGGTTCCCCTAGGGCTACCTTGTTACGACTTCGTCCCAGTCGCGTATCACACCGTGGGGGCCGCCCTCCAAAGGTTAGGCAAACCACTTCTGGTGCAACACACTCCCATGACGTGACGGGCGGTGTGTACAAGGCCCGAGAACGTATTCACCGTGACATTCTGATTCACGATTACTAGCGATTCCTGCTTCATGGAGTCGAGTTGCAGACTCCAATCCGGACTGAGGAAGACTTTTTGGGATTAGCTCCAGCTCGCGCTTTCGCAACCATCTGTATCTCCCATTGTAGCACGTGTGTAGCCCAACCCGTAAGGGCCATGATGACTTGACGTCGTCCCCGCCTTCCTCCGTGTTATACACGGCGGTCTCCTTATAGTTCCCACCCGAAGTGCTGGCAAATAAGAATAGGGGTTGCGCTCGTTACTGGACTTAACCATACATCTCACGACACGAGCTGACGACAGCCATGCAACACCTGTCATAGTGTTCCCGAAGGCACAAATCTATCTCTAGAAATTTCACTAGATGTCAAGGGTTGGTAAGGTTTTTCGCGTTGCATCGAATTAAACCACATGCTCCACCGCTTGTGCGGGCCCCCGTCAATTCATTTGAGTTTTAGCCTTGCGGCCGTACTCCCCAGGCGGAGAACTTAATGCGTTAGCTGTACCACTGAATCTAAGATCCAACGGCTAGTTCTCATCGTTTACGGCGTGGACTACCAGGGTATCTAATCCTGTTTGCTACCCACGCTTTCGCACCTCAGCGTCAGTGTCGATCCAGAGAGTTGCCTTCGCCATTGGTATTCCTCCTGATATCTACGCATTTCACCGCTACACCAGGAATTCTACTCTCCTCTATCGTACTCTAGTCTATAAGTTTTGAATGCAGTTCCTAGGTTGAGCCCAGGGATTTCACATCCAACTTGACAAACCGCCTACGCGCGCTTTACGCCCAGTAATTCCGATTAACGCTTGGACCCTCCGTATTACCGCGGCTGCTGGCACGGAGTTAGCCGGTCCTTATTCTGTAAGTTAAGTCACGGAACATAGGTATTAACTATATTCTTTTCGTCCTTACCTAAAGTGCTTTACAACCCTAGAGCCTTCTTCACACACGCGGCATAGCTGGATCAGGGTTGCCCCCATTGTCCAATATTCCCTACTGCTGCCTCCCGTAGGAGTCTGGGCCGTGTCTCAGTCCCAGTGTGGCTGATCGTCCTCTCAGACCAGCTAGAGATCGTAGTCTTGGTAGGCCATTACCCCACCAACAAACTAATCTCACGCAGGCTCATCTAACAGCGAGAGCTTCCAAGGATAGGCCCTCTTTCCCCCTTAGGGTATATGCGGTATTAATTCGGGTTTCCCCGAGCTATCCCCCACTGAAAGGTAGATTCCTACGCGTTACTCACCCGTCCGCCGCTTTACTAGTTGCCGAAGCAACGTTCTCGCTCGACTTGCATGTATGAGGCTTGCCGCCAGCGTTCAATCTGAGCCATGATCAAACTCTTCAGTTTAAAAATGGACGCTCAATAAATGAACATCAATTACGAGTGTGAGTTGTCGTGTAACAACTCAACAAATGAAGTTTTAAAAAACTTCTAAAAAATTGCACGAACCTTAATAATTAAGGCAAGTGCCCGCACGAATTACTTGAATAAACTGTAAAAAAACACCCCTGAAAATGCACAAAAAAAAAAGGATTTTTGGCGGTAGGGACGGTCAGTATACAGTTGTTTAAAAAAAAGCAAAGTACTATTTTTTTTAACTTACTAGCTTGATTCTAAGATGTTTTCTTTTACCTATTTGGAAATAGTTTTCTTCTCCCAAATCTATCAAAAGATTAGGATTTTCAACTTTTTTATTGTTCATTTTAATCCCTGATTGTTTTATCAATCTGCGACACTCTGACTTACTTTGAATAAATTTACTGCCTAAATCCTCATGTGTTAGAAGTTCAACGATTGATATCCTGGAGGTTTCATTTATTTCAAAATTAGGAACTTCATTAGGTTCTAGCTTCTTACTAAAAACATTTGTAAATGCTTTCTCGGCTTTCTCTGATGATTTCTTATCATAAAACCTTTCTACAATTTCTGTGGCAAGTGCTTTTTTAAAAGTCATAGGATTCTCTCCATTTTTAACCTTATCTTTGAGTAAAGCTATGTCATCATTGGATCTGAAGCTGAGTAAGTCAAAATATCTCCACATCAAATCATCAGATATGGACATAATTTTTCCAAACATTTCATTAGGTTTATCATTCAAAGCTATGTAGTTATCGAGAGATTTAGACATCTTTTTAACGCCATCTAATCCTTCTAATAAAGGCACGGTAATAATTACTTGCTCATCCTGTCCATAATGTTTCTGAACTTCTCTCCCAACTAGAAGATTAAACTTTTGATCAGTCCCTCCTAATTCAATGTCAGCTTTCAGTGCATAAGAGTCAAATCCTTGAACAAGGGGATATAAAAATTCATGCAAAGAAATCGGCTTATTATTTTCGTATCTTTTTTTAAAATCATCTCTTTCTAGCATTCTCGCGACAGTCATTATCGATGAGAGTCTTATAAATTCATCAGGTTTCATTTTTTTAAACCAAGATGAATTAAATTTAATTTTAGTTTTCTTTTTATCCAGAATTTTAAAAACTTGATCAGCGTAAGTCTTCGAATTCTCTGCTAATTTTTTTTCATCGATATTTGGTCTTGTCTCGTTGACTCCTGAGGGATCACCAATTAAGCCAGTAAAATCCCCTATTAAAAATATTACCGTATGCCCTAAATCCTGAAATGCTTTGAGTTTGTTTATAAGTACCGTATGCCCTAAATGCAGATCTGCTGAGGTAGGATCAAATCCAGCTTTAACTGTAAGTTTTTTTTTAGATGTTAATAATTTCTTAAAAAAATCTTCGGGTATGATTTCATCAGAACCTCTTTTGATAATTTCAAGAGCTTGTTTAGTATCTTTATCCATGATCTGTGTTTATGATAATTTAGATCAACCTTTTTTACCTATTTTTTTAATTTAAAATTCAATTAATGCTAAGTTTTTTTAAAGAAATTCGAATTTATTTAGGGATCATTTTCTTTTTAATAAGTTCTTTGATAGCTCTTATGTACTTCTCATTACCAAGAGGATTTGAAGAATTTTCTTTATCCTTTCCTGATGATGAAGAAATAAAATATGAGCGAGAAACAATAAAACTAGGGCAACAAGATGATAATGAAGTTATTGAGACAAATAAAAAAAGGGTATACAAGCAAATAAAAGTTAAAAATCAGGATAATTTAATCAAGATTCTAAGAAACGAAAATATTCCAGATAGGTTTATCCAAGCATTAGTAAGAGCAAAAAGTTCAGAAAGAATGGCCAGAATCAAAGAAGGAGACTTTGTAGAAATTGTTCATGATTTTTTAATGAATCCAATATCAATTTCAGTAACATCAAATTTTATGGATGGATACGAGGCAATCTTTAAAAATGGTTTATTTAAAATATCTAAGTTTTCAAGAATTCTTGATAAAGAAGAAATCTATCACTCAGCAACGATTGAAGATTCACTGTTTATGTCCGGGAAAAAAAACAATATTCCTGAAAGTATAATCATGGATTTAGCTTACATATTTGGCTGGGACATTGATTTTATTTATGACATAAGATCTGGGGATAGTTTTGAGCTTATATATGAGCAACTTTATTGGAAAGGCAATAAGGTAAGAAACGGGGATATAATTTCTGCGAATTTTTATAGGGGTGAAAATAAATTTAGTGCTGTTAGATTTTTTCAAGATGGCAAAAAGGACTATTTTTCACAAGGAGGAAATAACTTAAAAAAGGCATTCTTGAGATCTCCCGTAGAATTTAGTTATGTAAGTTCAAAATATAACTTGAATAGAAAACATCCTATTTTGAATACCATAAGAGCTCATACTGGAGTTGACTATGCTGCGAAAACTGGCACTCCAGTAAGAACTACCGGTGAAGGAACTGTAATCTATAGAGCAAATAAAGGCGGATATGGAAGACTAATTGAGATAAGACATTTCAATGAATACACAACTAGATATGCTCATTTGTCAGGATATGCTAAGGGTCTTCAAGTTGGCTCTAAAGTAGATCAGGGAGACATTATTGGTTATGTTGGTAAGTCTGGTCTTGCAACTGGGCCGCATCTTCACTATGAATTCCGAGTAAATGGAATGCATACAGATCCTTTGAGAGTTAAATTCCCTAATGCCAAGCCTATCGAATCAAAAAATAAAGAAGATTTTACGAATTTTGCTTTAGCTCTTGATTTGAAAATGAACACACTTAAAAAAAAGCTTTTCAGTTCAAATGAAGAAAAAATTGAAGAGTAACTTGTTCATAGGAGTCCTTTCTGGGACGAGTGCAGATTCAATAGATGCAGGGTTATTCGAAATTGATAAAAAGATATCTGTTTTAAACTTTGCTTCCACCAAATACGATAAAAAACTTAAAGATACAGTATTAAATATATCAAGAAATAAGAAACTTCCTTCTAAAAGGGTTCTGAAAGAAATTGATCATAAGGTAGGAGAAATCTCAGCAAAGACAATAAATAAGCTTATTAAAAAAACCCCTTTCGAGGCTAGTGAAATTTGTGCAATTGGATCTCACGGACAAACTCTTATGCACAAAAGACAAGCAAGGAAAACATTTTCTCTTCAAGTAGGAGACCCATTTTTAATTAGAAGAGAAACAAATATAACCACTGTATCTAACTTCAGACAGGCCAATATAAAAAATGGAGGTCAAGGAGCACCTTTGACTCCATCATTTCACAAGGAGTTTTTTAAATCTACTGCCGAAGACAGACTCATCATAAACATAGGCGGAATTTCAAACATGACATTTCTTCCAAAAAAAGGGAAATCTTTTGGATGGGATTGTGGTCCAGGCAACTGCATGATTGATAATTTTATTCAAAAAAATTCTGACAAAAAATATCAATTTGATAAGGATGGTCAATTGGCTGCTAAAGGAGATATTTATCAATACAAAATTGAAATTGATAAATATCTAAAATCTAAATTATTTCAGTTTGAGCTGCCAAATAGCTATTCAATTGAAAATTTTAATTTAGATAAATTCCAAGAAAAACTTGGAAAAGCCTCTTCTGCTGATCTAGCAGCATGCCTAACAGAGATAACTGCTCGATCAATTTATAAAAGTATCGAAAATTTTTGTCCTATCAAAAAAGCTTCTATTTATCTCTGCGGTGGTGGAGCAGAAAATAAGTTTCTGGTATCAAGATTAAAAATACTTCTTGGATCGTCATTTCCAATAAAAAATATAAATACTTTAGGACTCAAACCTAAATATATTGAAGCCGCAACTTTCGCTTGGTTGGCAAAAAAAAGACTTAAAGGGGAGAAAATTTATTTAAAACTTTCAACGGGAGCTAAACCCAGCCTGTTAGGTGAGATTAATAAAAATTAAATTGAAAAGGATGCTCCGCAACCACATTGAGTTGCTGCATTTGGATTATCAACAACAAACTTTGCTCCCTCAAGATTCTGGACATAATCTATAGTGGAGCCGAATACATATTGCATACTTAAAGGGTCTACAACAACGTCTGCGCCATCAAAATCTACAAGGGTGTCTTCATCATCTTTTTGATCATCGAATTTGAATCCATATTGGAAGCCTGAACAGCCACCACCAGTAACAAAAACTCTTAACATAAGAGATTTATTTGATTCTTCTTCCCTCAGCGAGAGAATTTTTGAAATTGCATTTTCTGTTAAGAAAATTTCTTTTGGCTCAAATTTTTCTATCATTATTAATATTTTAGCGAATAAAACTCATCAATGTCATGCATAAGATTAAAACACTGAACTGCTTGACTTGCTGCACCTTTCAGTAAATTATCTAAGGCAGCATTTATAATTAATTTATTGCTGCTTTTTTTAACACTGACGGAAATTTCGCAGGTAGGTTTCCCGCTTATGTTTGTTATTTCAGGTACTGTACCTTTTTTTAAAACTTTTACTAGTTTTTCATGAGCATAAAAATCTTCATAAATTTTTTGGAAATCTTGGCTTATATCTATAGGTTCAACATAAGCTGTTATGTACTCCCCTCTGAAGTGAGGAAGTAAGTGAGGAACAAATGAAACATTAAATTTCTTATCCATGATTTTTTCTGCATAGTATTTGATCTCATCTTCATGTCTGTGAAAATCTGGAGAGTAAACTCTAAAGTTATCTTTCATTGACTCTGCAAGACCGTGCTCAGATTTAGCTTTTCCAGCACCGCTATAGCCAGATTTCGCGTCTATAATAATATCGTTACTTTTAAGCTCACTCATGATCGGTATTAATGACAAGAGACTTGCAGTTGGATAACAACCTGGCACTGCAACTAAATGTGATGTTTTTATATTTTCCCTGTAAAGTTCTGGCAGGCCATAGATGCTTTCCTTCAAATTCATTGGATCTTTGTGATCAGTTTCATAATTTTTCTTCCATCTATCTGCATCATTGAATCTATAATCAGCTGATAAATCGATGATTTTGACTCCTGCGGATAATATTTTTGAAACATACTGCATGGAAAAATCGTGAGGAGTACAAAAGAAGATGGCATCAATATTAGAAAAAGATGCTTTATCAATATTTGAAATAATCAAGGCTTCATCTTTATTTTTAACAGAAGCTGATTCATCCAGTCGCTCTCCAATGCTTGATGATGCATAGACAGATACAATTTCTACATGCTCATGTGCATCCAGAATTTTTTTTAATTCTCTGCCAGAGTATCCAGTGACTCCTGCTATAGCGATTTTAATTCTTTTCATCATGTATATTTAAAAACGGCTGGGAATTATACTTAATTGAAATCAAAAAACATGAAAAAGAAAATTTTAATTATAGGGGGGCATGATCCAAGCGGAGGGGCTGGAGTGATGATGGATGCTTATATTTGCCGCCTTAATGAGTGTCATCCACTAACTTTAATAACTACTGAAACTGTTCAAAATTCACAAAAATCTAAAGGTAATTTTCCCACCAATGAGAAAGTATTCAAAAAACAATTGGATTTCATACTTGAAGATATAAAACCAGATGCAATCAAAATTGGCTTAATTGGTAGCTATGAGATTGCTCGAGAAATAAAGAATTATCTAGTCAAAACAAATATGCCTATTGTGATAGATCCTGTAATTGGGCCAACATCAGGGAAGTCTTTTTTGAACAACAAAGCAATTGAATTTATGAGAGATGAATTAATACCTTTAGCAAGCATCGTAACGCCCAATGAAGAAGAACTTTTTAAATTGAGTAATAAAAAAAATGTAGAAAATTCAATTGAGTTCCTTTATGAATTAGGAGTTAAAAATATTTTAATCACTGGCAAAATTAAAAATAAAAAAATTATGAATTATTTATTTAGCGATGGATCCGATCCGCTTCAATTTAAGAATCATCTTTTAAAAGGATATTTTCATGGAACGGGATGTATGCTCTCATCTTTGTTAACAATTTTTTTGGCAAAAAAATTCTCTGTTATAGATTCTTGTGAAAAGGCAAGCAATAAAACTAATTCTTACTTGAAACTTTTCAAGAATATTGGAAAGGGTCAAAAATTGTTATGAAAGGCATTTACGCAATTACTCCAAATGACATTGAAGAAAATCAGTTAATAGAAAAGTCTCAAGAATTGATTGAAGCGAAAATTGATTTTCTCCAGATCAGAAGAAAGGGTGAAACTTTAGATCAGATATATTCTGTGGCTAGTAAGATATTAAAATTAACAAAAAAACACAGCTGCAAATTGATTATTAATGATCACCTAGAGATTGCAAAAGATTTAAATGCTGATGGCGTCCACTTAGGCATGGAAGATTATGAGAACTTTCTTAAAAAAACTGATGACGAAAAAAAAGTGTTTAGCTCATATTTCAGAGAAAAAGTTATAGGGCTTTCTTGTAAAAATAATCTGGGTCTCGTGAAAAATCCTCCTATCGAGATATTTAACTGGGATTATTTGGCTGTTGGTTCAATGTTTAAAACATCAACTAAGACTGATGCTGTTATAGTTAGACCTAATCAAAGATCCCTTTTGAGGCGGAATTCATCTAGGCCATTGATTGCAATTGGAGGAATTGATGAAAAAAATATAGGAATACTTTTGAAGGATAATTACAATTTTTTTGCAATTTCGAAATTTCTTTTTAATAATAATTCACCTTCAGGGGCTTTAAACAAAATAAAAAAAATTATTAAACAAAGTTAAATGGCTAAATTCGATCTCATTGGACTTGGAAATGCTCTAGTTGATAGTGAATTTCATGTAACTGATTCTTTTCTTAAGAAACAAGGCTTCGAAAAAGGGACTATGCATTTAGTTGATTCCGATGAACAAACTAACTTATTGAATAGTTTGGAAAAAGAGTATGGAAAACCCAGTTTAGCTTGTGGAGGATCTGCAACTAATACTATTTTTGCTGCCTCGATTTTAGGATCATCCTGTAGCTATATATGTAAGGTAGGAAATGACAAGAATGGTAATTTTTATTTAGGCGATCTCTCGGATGCTGGAGTAAACATAGATCATTCAGTCATGCTTGATTCAAGCATAAATTCTGGAACTTGCACTGTCATGGTAAGTCCAGATGCTGAAAGAACCATGAGTACTTGCTTAGGAATAAGTTCTGATTTAACTGCTACAGATGTGGCTGATGAGATTTTTGATGATAGCAAACTAATATATTTGGAAGGATACATGATGAGTGGAGATGATTCTTATGATGCTTGCATGGAAGCAATAAGATTAGCAAAAAGTAAAAATGTACAAATTGCTTTCACTTTATCAGATCCAAACATAGTGTCAGCATTTAAGGAAAGAATGCTAAATGTTTTAGATTCTAAAGTTGACGTTTTGTTTTGTAATGACGATGAAGCAAAAGTAATAACTGAATTAGAAAACCTTGACTATGCAATAAAGAAACTTGGAGAGTATTCAAAAAAAGTTTTCGTAACTCTTGGCTCTGAAGGAGCTATGATCCTTGAAAATAATGATATTCAATATGTCGAGGGATACAAAGTGGATCCAATAGATACAAATGGAGCTGGAGATATGTTTGCTGGAGCCGTTTTAAATAGTTTGCTTGGAGGTTGTTCAAATGAAGAAGCGGCAAAATTTGGATGTTTTTTAGCTTCAAGAGGCGTCACCGTTTTTGGTCCTCGGCTGCAAAGAGAAGAATATCTAAAGTACCAAAAAGAATTCAATGCACTTTAAAAAAACTAGTAAATTAAAGTTTCTTTTGCTATCTTGCACAACCTAAATTTCTAATAGATGGCTACAGCAAAAAAAACAAAATCGAAACTAAAAGCTTCCACAAAGAAAGTTCCTGCAAAAACAAAATCATCAACTAAAGTAGCTAAGGCTTTAAAAAAATCAGTTAAAAAAACCGCTGCAAGAAAAACTCCTGCAAAGAAGGCTTCTGCAAAAAAATCTTCTACAAAGAAAGTTGCCAAAAAAACAGCTCCTAAAAAATCTACTGTAGATATTTCTGATTTTTCAAACTTTTCAAGCACCTTCCAGCCTTATAAGTCAAAAAAAAATGAAAAATACATGAATGCTAACCAAAAAAAGCATTTTGAAAATATTTTACAAGCATGGAAAAATGCACTTCACGAAGAGCAACAAAGAACTGAAGATTTAATTCAGAATGACCAAGGTAACTTTCCTGATTCAGTTGATAGAGCATCTAAAGAAGAAGAATTCATGCTTGAACTTCGAAAAAGAGACAGAGAAAGGAAACTTATTTCAAAGATCGAACAGTCTATGAAGGATCTATCAGATAATTTTTACGGCTTCTGTGAAACTTGCGGTATCGAGATAGGAATCAAAAGACTTGAAGCAAGACCAACTGCAACTCAATGTATTGATTGTAAAACAATCGAAGAGATCAAAGAAAAACAGCAATACGGATAAAGATGTCCAATGGATCTAATCAGGTCTACCTTGTAACAGGCAGTAATTCTGGAAATTCACAAAATTACCTAAAAAAAGCTATTCTTCTTATCGAGAGGATTAAAAACACAAAAATACTAACTACATCGTCAATCTATCAATCCAAAAGTTACGGTCAAATTAAACAAAGAGACTTTCTAAATCAAGCTATCCATATTGAAACTAAGCTAACTCCATATGAGTTACTCGAAGAAGTCTTGTCTATAGAAAATGATTTAGGTCGAATTAGAAAGGAAAGATGGGGGCCAAGAACAATCGATATAGATATTATTTTTTATGGAGATGAAAAAATCTCAACTCCTAATCTGACAATTCCTCATTATGATTGGAAAAATAGAGATTTTTTTGTTGCAGGCTTAAAAGAAATTAGATGCCCTTATATTGAAGGCAATGGTTTATCATTAAAAAACGTAAAAAAGCTAGTTTGAAAATGTCAGATAAGATCTACCCAGTTCCAAAAATATCTAATCTTGTTCCTCTGATGTCTGAAGAGAAATACAGTGAACTTTATAAACTCTCTTTAGATAATCCAAATAAATTTTGGGGCGAGGAAGCTTTATCTAGATTGAATTGGATAAAGCCTTTTGATGATGTACTTTCCACAAATATGGAAGAAGCTGAGTTTGAGTGGTTTTCTAATGGAAAATTGAATGCTTGCTTTAATTGCGTCGATAGACATCTTGAAAATAATGGCAAAGACATCGCTTTCATTTGGGAAAGTGACGATGGCAGGACATCTAAAAGAATTACTTATAAAGAATTATATGAACAGGTATGTCGATTATCTAATTTACTTAAATCAAGAGGAATAAAAAAAGGAGATAGGGTGTGTATTTACATGCCCATGATTTTGGAGGCTATTTATTCAATGCTGGCCTGCGCAAGAATTGGTGCGGTACATTCAGTAGTTTTTGGAGGATTTTCTGTCGAATCATTGAAAGACAGAATTCTTGATTCTGATTGCCAAACGATAATTACAGCAAATGAAGGATTAAGAGGAGGTAAAAAAGTTCCTCTAAAAAACAATGTGGACTCCGCAGTAGAGCAATGTCCTAATGTTCACACTGTTATAGTTGTTAAAAATACAGATACAGCAATTAATATAAATCCTGAGATTGATGTTGCCTACTCTGACGTAATTTCAAATTTTGAACCTCACTGTGAATGTGAGCCAATGGATTCCGAAGATCCACTTTTCATTCTTTACACGTCTGGTTCAACTGGAAAACCAAAAGGAGTCTTGCATACAACTGCTGGATACCTTCTCTCTTCTGGAATAACTCACGAACTTGTATTCAATTATAAAAAAGGCAAGGTTTATTGGTGCACAGCGGACGTAGGTTGGATAACCGGTCATACTTATATTGTTTATGGTCCTCTGATGAACTGTGCTACCTCAGTTATTTTCGAGGGAGTCCCAACTTATCCAGATTATTCAAGATTTTGGGATATTGTGGATAAATATAAGGTAAATATTTTTTATACAGCTCCAACAGCGATAAGAGCATTAATGGCTCAAGGTGATGAGCCTGTAAAAAAAACCGACAGGGGATCTTTAGAAGTACTAGGAACCGTTGGAGAACCAATAAATCCAGAAGCTTGGGAATGGTATTTTAATGTGGTGGGTAATAGTCAATGTCCAATTGTCGACACCTGGTGGCAAACAGAAACTGGAGCAATGATGATAACTGGCCTAGCAGCTTTGACATCTCAGAAACCTGGCAGTGCTTCTAAGCCATTTCTTGGAGTAAATCCTGTGCTTCTAGATGAAAATGGCAAAGAAATATCTGGAGCAGGTTCAGGTAATTTAGCCATCAAAGATCCATGGCCCTCTCAAATCAGATCAGTGTATGGAGATCATCAAAGATGCATTGATACATATTTTAAAACTTACCCTGGATATTATTTTACTGGGGATGGAGCTAAAAGAGATGAAGATGGATATTTTTGGATAACAGGAAGGGTTGATGATGTTTTAAATGTCTCAGGACATAGGCTTGGCACCGCTGAAATAGAAAGTGCATTAGTCTTGCATGAACAAGTCGCAGAAGCTGCTGTTGTTGGTTACGAACATGAAATAAAAGGGCAAGGAATTTACTGTTACGTTACCCTAATGATAGGTTCTTCGGGTGAAGACTCTCTAAAGAAAGAATTAGTGGATTTGGTAGCTAAAGAGATTGGTGCCATCGCTAAACCAGACATTATTCAATTTTCTCCTGACTTGCCTAAAACGAGGTCAGGAAAAATTATGCGAAGAATTTTGAGAAAAATTGCTGCAAATGAGATCCATGATCTTGGAGATACGACAACCCTTGCTGATCCAAGTGTAGTTGACCATTTGATCAACAATCGATTAAATAAATAAATATGTTTTTTATAGATAGATCCAAAAAAATCCTGATGGTGAATGAGCAAGACTCTCTCCCTGGAAGAACTGATGAAATCCAGTTTAATGAAAGTCACTTTGTAAATAACTCATCAATGATAGGGCCCTTTCCTGAAGGTATGTCTGAAATATTTCTAGGGATGGGCTGCTTCTGGGGAGCTGAGAGACTTTTTTGGAATATAGAAGGAGTTTATGTTACTTCGGTTGGTTATGCAGGAGGCTTTACGCCTAACCCTCTTTATGAGGAAGTTTGTAGTGGCCTAACCGGACATACTGAGGTTGTGCATGTGGTGTTTGATCCCAAAATTATCTCCTTACAAGAAATACTTAAGATTTTTTGGGAGGGTCATGACCCTACTCAAGGGATGAGACAAGGCAATGATATGGGAACACAATATCGATCTGCAATTTATTACTCTGATGAAACTTTATTGGATCAAATCAAAAAGAGTGAAGTGAATTACAGCGAAGCATTAAAAAAAGAAGGATACCCTGAAATCACGACTGAAATTCTTCCATTAGAAGATTACTTTTATGCTGAGGATTATCATCAACAATACCTTGCGAAAAACCCAAACGGTTATTGTGGTATTGGGGGCTGCGGAGTAAGACTTCCAGATTAAAGTTAGCCCCAGATATAGATATCTTTATCTTTAGTTACTTTTTTTTCTTCTATCAACTTTATTAAGTGAGCCTCTAGAGAAGATTTTGCGATGCCATGCAAGTGACTTCCAACATCATCATAAACTTTTGGCAAAAGTTCATCTATCGTGCATCGATTTAACTCAGTTATTGCATCAACTACTTTTTTCTCTCTAAACATCCTATGGCTTACTATCCAGTCAACAACAGCATTAGCATCTCGCATGGTTTCACCATGTCCAGGTGCAATGGTTTTGATACCAAGTGCTTTCAGCTTTTCTAAAGAATCAATGTATTCCCTCATGTTTCCATCGGGAGGAGAAATTACAACCGTAGATCCCTCCATGATGTGATCTCCAGTAAATAACATTTTCTCTTCTTCTAAGAAAAAACAAATATGATTAGATGCATGTCCAGGAGTATGAATAGCAATCAAAGTATGATCGACTTCTTTGATCTCATCTCCTTCTGATAGTTCTTTGTTTGGTTTAAAAGTTCTATCTTGATGCTTTGGATACTTGGCATACATACCCATCACTGGAGCCGCAGTCCTTTGGTGAAGTAATTTTGCCCCAGGTGAGTGATCTGGATGCGTGTGTGTCACAAGAATCTGTGAAATATCCTCTCCACAAACTTTTACAATATCTTTGATATGTTCTTCAATGGCTGGTCCGGGATCGATGACTGTGAAATTTTCTTTACCGACTATATAAGTATTTGTTCCAGGTCCTGTAAAGACACTTGCGTTGCCTGCAGTTAATCTTTTTACTAAAGGTGATAGCTCAGTGATCTTCATAACCTTGATCCCCTGGCAAAAGTCCTACTAGCTTTCCATCTTCCATGAAAAATTTTGGAAGTATGGAGGGAGACTTTTGGTGATTATTTTTAGATTTATCGTCCAGAAGATCCTCAGTTGTTGAAAATCCTGAAATAGCTTCAAGATTTTTTATGGTTGGCATGATAATCGGAAAAGTTCCTTCAGCACCTTTTGTTAGTGCTTCCTCTGGAGTAATCCAAGTGCTCTTAACTCCCTCGCCACCATCGTGCTCTGCTTTTTGATGTTCCGGTGAAAGCGCGACAAAAAATCTAGTGTCGTACCTACGTTTTTCCATTTTTGGGGTAATCCAATGAGACAAAAATCCTAGATGATCCGTGGCAAGAGTCAGATTAAATTCTTCGCAAAGTTCATTTAAAACATGCTCTCCGTTATTTAACTTATCACGATAAGAATCAAGAATTTTTTGTTGCTCGACATCTGGATTGAATAGTTTCTTGTCTTCGGTATAGGCTAAAAGAACTCCGCATTCTTCGAAGCATTCTCTGATGCAAGCTACCCAATAACCTAAGCCTGAGGATTCGATACCCAAGATTTCAGAAGCTTTTTGATCGTTTAGTCCTCCACATTTATCGTACAGCGACTCTTGGTAGTCTTCTTGATCTAACTTACCGCCTGGAAAAACCCAAGCGCCGCCAAAATTTGTTTTGGCTGCTCTTTGGATCATAAAAACCTCTGGAGTGGTTTTCCCTTCTCTAACCAACAGAACTGTAGCAGCAGGCACTGGGATTGCAGCCTCTTGATTTGGATCAGCAATGCTGTGATTTATTTTATATTGATGCTCTTTATTCGAATCTTTATCGGACATTGACTAAAATTATTTTTGAAAAGAAATAGAATAACACTATATTTATAAACATCGAATTGAAAAAATGGAAAATAAAGTAAGGTCAATACTAAAAAAGCTAAAAAGAATTCCGAATGCTAATAAACATTCTTTTGGGCATGTCTTAGTTGTCGCAGGAAACAAAGGATTTGGTGGAGCAGGAATTCTTGCATCCACGGCAGCTATATCCTGTGGAGCTGGATTAGTTAGTCTGGCCACTAGATCAGAGAACGTGACTGCAGCCTTAAGCTATTGTCCAGAGGTAATGGCAAAACCAGTAAACTCAGGTCAAGATTTGGATGATCATTTACTAAAACCTAGCGTGCTTTGTATAGGACCAGGGCTTGGAACCAATGCTTGGTCCGAACAAGTTCTTTATAAATCTTTGCATGCTGCCAAAAAAAGGAATTTGCCAATTTTGATTGATGCAGATGGATTGAACCTATTACCTAAGATCCTAGACTTCAAGATTCCCAGAAAGAACTTAATCATCACTCCTCATGAAGGGGAGGCAGCCAGGCTATTAAAAGCTAATAAAATTAGCAGTCAAAAAAATAGACAGATTATGGCAAAAAAATTATTTGATCTATATCCAGGCACTGTTGTATTGAAAGGCAAAGAAACAATTGTTTATGATGGAGGCTCTTTTTCAGTTTGCCCGGCTGGCAATCCAGGAATGGCTGTTGGTGGTATGGGAGATGTCTTAAGCGGCATGATTTCAGGCTATTTAGCACAGGGACTGTCATCTAAGGAAGCATCTATTTTGGGCGTTTTTCACCACGCGGTTGCTTGCGATAGCCTGCAAGAGAATTATGGTCAAAGATCTCTTAGACCAAGTATTCTTCTAGATCATCTTGTTGATTTAGAGTTATAAGTGAGAAAAATATTAATATAGACATTGGAAGAATTAATCGGCGAAAAGGAAACTGAGGATAAAGCAAAAAATTTTGCCTCTTTAATTAAAGGATTTAAAAATTCCCTTCTTATAAACTTGATAGGAAATTTGGGAGCAGGGAAAACAACTTTTGTAAGAGGATTAATTCAAGAGCTTGGCTTTGATGAATTTGTAAAAAGTCCAACCTTTACAATAGTAGAGTCATACGAATCTGATAATTTAAAAGTTTTTCATTTTGATTTATACCGAATTGAAGATGATAAAGAACTTCAAGCTATTGGGGTGGAAGATTATTTAACCGAGGAAAATGCCATCACCTTGGTTGAATGGCCAGAAAAATCAAAGAGATATTTTAATAATCCTGATTATATTATTGAGTTAAATCATTGCGACAATGATGAAAAGAGGCTGATCAATATCATAAAGGATCCACGTCAATAGATAACCTAACTTTGTTGCCAATAATCTTATGATTTTCTAATACTCTATCGAGAGAGTTATGTAGCAGAGTTCTGTTTTTACTTTTTGCTGAAATTTGCCACCTAAAGATGTTTTTTCTTTTTTCAATGATGCATGGCTGAGGTCCAATCACATCAATGTGAGGATTTACAAACATGCTTCTAATTTTATTTAATTCCTCTTTGCAAGAGATGTAAGAAGTTGATTCTGTTATTAAATTTATCGAATGATAAAAAGGAGGAAGCTTATTTTGATTTCTGTCTTGAAGGAGATTTTCTGCAAGAGTCTCGTAACTAGAATCGACGACCTTTTCAAGACTTGGATGCTCAGGCACAAAAGTTTGAATCAATACCTTTCCGGACTTGTTGCCTCTTCCTGATCTGCCCGATACTTGTGTGATTAGTTGATTCATTCTTTCCGTTGCTCTGAAGTCGAGACTGTAAAGACTGAAATCTCCATCTAAAATAACTACCAAGGTGATATCTGGGAGGTGATGACCTTTGGCAAGAATCTGCGTGCCAACTAGAATCATAGGTTCCCCTTTTAACGGTTGAGCTAGCAAAGTATTCAGATCTTTTTTATATGAAATATCGCTATCTATTCTTAAGATAGGGAAATCAGGAAAAATAGCCCTTAAAGACTCCTCTAATTTTTCGGTTCCTGCCCCATAGAAAGATAGCTCGTTGTTTGGACAAACCTTGCATTCTTGGAAGTAATTTTCAGCATATCCACAATGATGACAAGAGTATTTATTTGTTTGTTTGTGATAGACCATTCTAACGTCACAATTTGGGCAATTAGGCGACCACCCACATGACTCGCAAACAATCACAGGCGAATAACCTCTTCTGTTTTGAAAGATCATAACTTGATTTCCATTGGTGAGTTCTTTCTTAATTTCAGCTATCGTATTTGTGGCAAGCCCTGAAATAATTTCTTTACCTCGAAGATCAATTAATTCGAGTTTTGGCTTGTTGGCTTCACTTGCTCTTTCCTCAAGTTTATTCAAAGCATATTTTTTTAGTTTTGCATTATTGAACGATTCAAGGCTTGGAGTAGCAGATGCCAAAATAACCGGACAACCATGCAATTTAGCTTTATAAATGGCAGTGTCTCTAGCTGAATAACACGGCATCTCATTTTGCTTATAAGAAGAATCATGCTCTTCATCAACAATAATGAGTCCTAAATCAGGAGTTGAAGTAAAAATAGAAGACCTTGTGCCTAGGATAATTTTTGCACTTGATGACTGAATGGACTTCCAAGATCTTTGTCTATCTTTATTAGACAAGGAAGAATGCATTGTAACTACCTTGTTTCCAAATCGACTTTTAAGTGATTTTTCTAAAGATCCGGTTAAGCCAATCTCGGGAACCAAAACTGCAACTTGTTTATGATTTTCTAACACATCGCTAATAATATGCATGTACGTTTCAGTTTTACCACTTCCAGTGACACCAAATAAAAGATGCACCTTAAAAGATTCTAAAGATTCTTTGAAAGACTCATAGGCTGCCTTTTGTTCGCTGTTTAGTTCAAGAAAGTTTTCTGTACTTTCATATTGAATTTCTTCTTTATATTTGATTTTCTTTTGAGAAATAAGCTCCTTCTTTACAAGCTCTCTGAGAATTCTCGAATCATATGAAATACTCTTCAAGCCATGGCGTGTGGCTGTTTTTTCTTTTCTGAAATAGGACAACATTTCAAGTTGTTTGGGAGATTTTTTAAGGAGATCTTCGCTATAAAATTCTCCTTTTTGAGTAAGCTCAAAAATCTCTTGCTCATCCGGAATTTCAATCTCCTTTCTCATTGAAGGAGGGAAAAAAAGTTTAGCCACCTCTCCTATTGGAGTTTTATAGTAATTTGATAACCATGAAATTAATTCAATATCTTTCTTATTTAGTAATTCCTTATCATCTAAAACAGAATCAATAAACTTTAGGTCTCTATGAGAATCAGATTTCTCAGATGAAGATATCACTACTCCAATTAAAGTTCTTGAACCAAAAGAAACTTTTACTCTGGTTCCAGGGAGAATTTGATTTCTACTGAGATATGAAAAACTGCTCCTTACAGGCACTGGAACAGCTACTTCTGCAACATTGTATTCAGAATCTTTCATATGTTGATAATAAAAACTTCTCTGGTATCATGCCGTCACTAAATTTATTAAGCAAACAAAGTGAAAAGAGACATTCATCCAGAATACAGAGAAGTACTTTTTCATGACACAAGTGTAGATCAGTACTTTCTTATTCCTTCAACCATTCAAACTGAACAAACAAAAGAATGGGAAGGAAAATCCTATCCTTATTGTCCGCTTGATATATCTTCAGCTTCTCATCCATTCTATACAGGTAAGCATAAATTAGTTGATACAGGTGGAAGAGTTGATAAATTTAATAAA
>CABZTA010000003.1 GCA_902528485.1 uncultured SAR86 cluster bacterium | reverse complement strand
TTCACAGAACTTTGGGAAAGAATGTCTTATTACGGGATGCGAGGCTTATTAGTTCTCTACATGACCGTAGGGGTAACTGGCAATCCTGGTTTAGATTGGTCCAATGCAGAAGCTAACGCGATTTACGGAATCTATGCAGGTATGGTCTATTTCCTAGCTCTCCCAGGCGGCTGGTTAGCAGATAACCTTTTGGGCTATCAAAGAGCGGTTTTATTTGGAGCTTTAATCATAATGCTTGGGCACTTCACCTTAGCGATTCCTCTAGAGCAAACATTTATTCTAGGACTAATTCTAGTTGCTGCTGGAACAGGTTTACTCAAACCCAACATATCATCGATTGTAGGCCAACTTTACTCTACTAACGACGATAGACGAGATTCAGGTTTTACGATTTTCTATATGTCTATCAACATCGGAAGTATGCTTGGTTTTGCTGTCTGCGGATGGTTAGGGGAAAAAGTAGGATGGCATTGGGGATTTGGTGCAGCTGGATTTGGAATGCTTCTAGGTGTAATCCAATTCATATATTTTAGAGGTCAATTGGGAGAAGCTGGCTTGAATCCAAATCCAAATCCTGACGAGTATAAAATTAGACTTAGAAATATTTCTTTAGGGATTATTGTGTTGGTTTCTTTAATTGTTCTCTCAGGCCTTTTAGGGTGGTGGTCGGTTGATGCAGTGTTTTTCGCCGAAAGATTTAGAGATTTCCTTGTCATCCTATCAATGATTTATTTTGCCTACCTTTTCTTGTTTGCTGGACTTAACTCAGCAGAAAAAAGAAATGTTTTGATGCTTCTGTTATTGTTCATAGGTGCTGCGGCTTTTTGGTCTGGATTTGATCAATCGGCCGGATCCTTGACTATTTTTACTAGAGACTTCGTTGATCTAACTTTTGGATCATTTACTGCACCTATAAGCTGGACTCAATTTGCTAATCCACTGTTCGTGGTGATGTTCGCCCCATTTTTTGCTTATATTTGGGTCTTCTTAGGAAAAAGGAATCTCAATCCAAATACACCTGTTAAATTCGCTATAGGTCTAATCTTCATGGCGCTGGGTTTCATTATCATGCTTTTTGCAGTTGAGTATGCTTTAGTTTCATCCCCGGTAGGTGTTCAGTGGTTACTGTTAACTTATTTACTTCATACCTTTGGAGAGTTAGCTTTATCTCCAGTAGGGTTATCAGCTTTTTCCAAATACTCTCCTAAGAGATACTTAGGCCAAATGATGGGATTATGGTTTCTTGCTTCTTCCTTGGGAGGAGTCTTGGCAGGATTGTTTGGCGGCGAGGCAACATCAACTGGATTAGATAGCATGACGCCTATATTTTCAGAGCTAGTCTATTACTACCTGATTTTAGCAGTGGTTTTAATTGTTTTATCTTTCTTCATTAAAGGAAAAGTAGAAAATGAGACAGATTTATAAAATTTGGATCATTTCAATATCATTTTTTTTTATTTCTTGCGGCGGCGGTGGTGGTTCAAGTTCATCTGAACCTATCCAACAAAACGACACATCAACTAATACACAGACCAATACACAGACCAATACACAGACCAATACTCAAACTAATATACAATCACAAACTGAAATTGAAACCGAAGAAGTGATAAAAGCTAATTTTGGTGAGGTTAAATTCGGTGAAGCTAAATTTGAATAGCAGATAACCATGAGATTACTAACTATATTTTGCCTACTTTTTTCCATTGGATTAATGGCAAAGGACTATAAATCGTTACAACGTCTAAACGAAGGTGATGTTATTTCTGCCGAAGTCTTTAACGACATAATGGAAAGGATTGAGTTATCTCTAATTACTCCAAAATCAGCTGATTTAATTGGGGCTTGGTCTCTAGTTCAAACAACAACTGCAAATGGATGTCTTGGTAATGGAAATACTTGTGCTCCTTCTGGTTATGAATCTTCTGTTGATTCAATATACAAACAAAGATTGGACGAGGTAACTTTTACTGATGACGGTGATGGAACATTTTCTCTTCAAACCCTTAACTATTGTGCATTTATTACTGGCGAAGGTGATTCAAGTTGTAATTTAAATTTTGCAATGATGGATGGAAGGCTTTTAATGAGTTCTGATGGAGCAAACTATGCATGGGCTGTTCAAAAAATAAGTCCAACTAGAATTTTATTATCAGAATATGCTGGGGCTTCTCAATCTTTTGTAACCATAAGATTAGATAAAAAAAATCTTCCACCCGAACCTCCTGTAAATCTCTCTGCAACAAATTCTTCAGGAACCATATCGCTTTCGTGGGATGCAGTAGTTGCTGCAGAAACTTTTCTTGTTGACGGGTCAACTCCAGTAAAACAATCTGAAGGAGCTGCTAGTTCATATAAGATTCAGTCTAAAGATGCAGCCGATGGCACGTATACTGAGTTAGTAACGGCTACGACGAATTCTTACACTGATACCATTACGTCTGGTACCACTCGTTGGTATCGTGTTTATGCTGTTAACGAATACGGAACCAGTAAAGGTTCTAATGTCGTGAGTATTAGTTATTCTGAGTAAAACTTTAAAAAAAGTTATACCAAATTACTGAAACTAGAAACCCTAAGAAGCTTAATTGCAAAGAAAGCCACCACCTTTTCTTTGGATCAATTCCCTTGAAAATAAAAGTTGTGGCGTATGCAATTATATAAAGAGCCAGCCAAGTAAGAAGAAGATTGATTACCATTAATTATTATCGTGCAGGTCTTCGTTTAATTCGTTTACGTTTCGGTTATCTCGACATTCAATAGAGCCAGTGATTGAGTTTCTTATGAACAAGAGATCGGATTTATTTGCCAATTCCATTGCTTTAACAGTCTCTTTTACTTTTCCGTTTTCTATTACTTGTACTTTTGATGAACCAGTCACGTAAAGGCCTGATTCAATCGTGCATCGATCCCCAAGAGGGATGCCTAAGCCTGAATTTGCACCCAGTAAACAACTTTCTCCAATGGATATGATTACTTCGTTGCCCCCAGATAGAGTTCCAAGAGTAGAGGCACCTCCGCCAATATCTGATTTATCTCCAACGATAACCCCTTGAGCAATTCTGCCTTCAACCATTGCCTCACCTAAGGTTCCTCCATTGAAATTGACCGAACCTTCATGCATGACTGTTGTTCCAGGTCCAAGATGAGCTCCTAATCTGACTCTACTAGCATCTGCAATCCTCACATCATTCAATGCAACGTAATCTGTTAAGCACGGAAATTTATCAACCGAATAAACTTTTACATATTTCCCTTCATTTCTTTTTTCTTTTAGAAATTCTTTTAATTCATTTGAATCTATTGGGCCAGCTGAAGTCCATGCCACGGTATGTAATATGCCAAAGATACCGTCCAAATTAGTTTCGTTGGGCTTTACCAAGCGAAGAGAAAGAAGATGTAACTTCAGATAAGCTTCCGGGACTGAAGAGGGGGGCATATCATCAGATACTTCTACTTTTTCATGTCCTTCTTTAATTTCTGCAGAATTTGTTGATATATCATCAGGTGAAAAATACATTTCAATGTACTCACCCTTTTTATTTTTGGTTCCTTTACCAAAACCAATCCATTTTTGATTCGTCATTTTTTATAAAAGATTATTGATTCTTTTCAATGCCTCTTTAGTAGTTTCAAAATCATACACTAAAGCAATTCTTACGTATTTTTCTCCAGGATTGAAACCATTGACCTCGGCTGATAAATAACTTCCAGGCAGAACAATTAAGCCTTCTTTCTCAAGAATAATTTTTGAAAATGATTCTCCGTCATTAACATCCAACCAAAGATAAAAAGCACCTTCAGGAATTACATTTCTTACCTTATCTTCAAAGGTATCTGCCGCCAGACTAAATTTATCTTTGTAAGACTTTCTATTTTCAGAGACAAAATCATAATTCAGCCAAGCTTCTACACTTGCTTTTTGAATTGGCAAAGGAACGCTGACCCCGTGAAAAGACCTAAACTTCTTATAGGCAGAAATGGTTTTTTTACCAGAGCAAGCAAAACCCGACCTAAAGCCAGGTAAGTTTGATCTCTTTGATAAGCTATGAAGAGCGACCAATCTATCTGATCTATTTGATGAGGCTTGAAGGATGCTTGGACAGGATTTCTCCGAGGTATATAAATCTACATAACACTCATCAGAGACAACATAAAAATCATACTTTTCAGCTAAATCTAAAATTTCCTTAAGTTTATTAAGAGGCAAGACGGACCCAGTTGGATTGTTTGGAGAACAGAGAACTAAAATTTGACACTTCTGCCAATCCTCACTTTTGAGAGAATCTAAATCAGGCTGAAAATTATCTTTTTCAGGACAATCCAGAAACTTTGCTTCTCCTCCTGCTAGAGTAGTCGCTCCACCGTAAATTTGATAGAAAGGATTGGGCATAACAACAAAGGGTTTATCTTTAATATTTTCTTTATTAAAGAGAGACTGAATGATTGAGAATGTTCCTTCTCTAGTGCCAGCTACGAGACAAACTTCATCTTCAGAAACATTCTTTATCCCGAAATGATTTTTTAAATATTCTCGATATGCCTCTGATAATTCAGGAATTGCATTCATAGGCGGATAGTTGGAAAAAGATTTAGTTTCCTGATTCAAAATATGAAGGACTTTTGAGTCAGCATTTAATTTTGGCTCACCAATGGACAGATTGATTACTTCTTTTGATGGCTTTATGTCCTTAAGAAGAACATTAAGTTTTTCAAAAGGATATGATCCAATTTTACTCAGTAAATGATTCATAGAGATTCTTCAGATCTAGCAGTAAGAACTTCGCAGCCATCATCGGTTATTGTCAACGTATGCTCCCATTGGGCTGACAATCTTCCATCAATAGTTTCTACTGTCCAGCCATCATTTTTAGATAATTTGGTTTTATGAGTCCCAAGATTAATCATAGGTTCAATGGTAAAACACATACCTGCTTTCAATTCCATTCCAGTTCTTGGATTTCCATAGTGAAGAATTTGGGGATCTTCATGGAAAACTTTGCCAATACCATGACCGCAATAATCTCTGACAACTGAGTAGTGATTATCTTCTGCATGTTTTTGAATCACATATCCTATGTCACCTAGGTTTGTTCCTGGTTTGCATATTTCTATGGCTTTGTAGAGACATTCTTGAGTAATACTTACAAGCCTTTCTGCATGAGGTTGTTTTTTTCCAACAAAAAACATCTTACTTGTATCTCCGTGATAACCATCTTTAATGACAGTTACATCAATATTCATAATATCTCCGTTTTTTAGGACTCTATTATCATCAGGTATCCCATGACAAACCACTTGATTTATTGAAGTGCAAATAGATTTTGGAAAACCATTGTAATTTAGAGGAGCAGGAATGCAGTCAATTTGATTGACAATGTAATCGTGACAGATTCTATCCAACTCTCCTGTAGAAATGCCTGGCTGAACGTGTTGCTCAATCATTTCCAAAGTTTGAGCCGCAAGCTTTCCTGCAACTTTCATTTTGGCTATTTCGTCAGAACTCTTAATCATTTTTGGAGATTTTACATCATTAGTCATAGACTTATCAGCTACTCTTCATTATAGTGTCCTCCTAATGCCAATAGCATTAGAAATTATTTAAAACGCGAGACTAACTTTTTAGTTCCGCGTTTTTTTTTGCCTAAATGACAGAAAAAAAAGCATATTTATATCTGGATTCTGAAAGATTTTTTGAAGGTTTTTCCGTTGGAAAAAATGCTGATACTTCCGGAGAAGTCGTTTTTAATACTTCCATGAGTGGCTATCAGGAAATTATTTCTGATCTATCTTATACCGACCAAATTATTAATTTTACCTATCCTCATATAGGTAACGTAGGAACTAATGATGATGATTTAGAGTCTAATGCAAACGGATGTAATGGGGTCATCATTAGAGATCCTTCAACAATTACAAGCAACTGGAGAAAGCAGAATGATTTATCAAACTTCCTCAAGACAAAAAATATTTCAGGTATTTATGGGATTGATACTAGAAAAGTCACTCGAATAATCAGAAATGAAGGCGCAAAAATAGGCGCCATAGTTTCCGGTAAAGATCACAAAAAGAAAGCGCTTAAATTAATTGAAGAGTTTGTGCCTTTGGCTGGAAAGGATCTCGCTTCAGGTGTTTCCACAAAAAAAGCATATGAATGGAAAGAACCCTCTTGGAGAAAGGAATTTAAAGATAATAGTTTGAAAATAGTTGCGATCGATTTTGGAGTAAAGCACAACATTTTGCGAATGCTTAAAGACAGAGGATTCCAAGTGATAGTAGTTCCAGCCAAAACAACTGCTGAAGAGATAATGGCGATGAAGCCTGATGGAGTATTCCTCTCAAACGGACCGGGCGATCCTGAGCCTTGCAAGTATGCGATTAAATGTATTAAGGAACTAAGGATTCAAAGAATACCAATATTCGGAATTTGTTTAGGCCATCAACTTTTAGGGCTAGCTTTGGGAATGAAAACCGTCAAGATGAAGTTTGGACATCATGGCGCTAACCATCCAGTTAAAGATCTAGATACAAATAGAGTTTTTATAACGAGTCAAAATCATGGATTTACAATTGATTCGAAATCAATTCCAGAGGATGTGAAAATTACCCACTTATCTCTATTTGACGAAACCATCCAAGGAATAGAAACATCTGATAAAAGATGTTTTAGTTTTCAAGGACACCCCGAAGCCAGTCCTGGCCCGCAAGAAATACAAGAATTATTTGATAAATTTTTAACAGTGATCAAAGGCAATGCCAAAAAGAAATGATTTAGATTCTATTTTGCTTATTGGAGCTGGTCCAATTGTGATTGGTCAGGCATGTGAATTTGATTATTCTGGCGTGCAAGCATGCAAAGCTCTTCGAGAAGAGGGATATAGAGTGATTTTGGTGAATTCTAATCCTGCAACAATAATGACCGATCCTGAGACTGCTGATTCAACTTACATTGAGCCTATTAATTGGAAGACTCTAGAAAAGATAATTGAAAAAGAAAAACCATCAGCTCTTCTCCCGACAATGGGAGGACAAACTGCCCTTAATACTGCTTTAGATCTTGATCAAAAAGGTATTTTAAAAAAACATAACGTCGAGTTAATAGGAGCCACAAAAGAAGCTATCGACAAGGCAGAAGATAGGGAGCTATTTGCAAAAGTGATTAAAAAAATAGGTTTAAAAACTCCAAAAGCTGGATTAGCGCATAATTTAGGGGAAGCCTTGAAAATTCAACAAGAAATTGGTTTCCCTTGTATTCTGCGACCAAATTTCACACTTGGAGGCATGGGCGGCGGGATAGCTTATAACTCTGAAGAATTCGAATCAATTTGTCTAAGAGGTTTGGATCTATCGCCAACATCTGAGTTATATATAGACCAGTACCTTTCAGGTTGGAAAGAGTACGAAATGGAGGTTGTAAGGGATAAAGTAGATAACTGCATAATTATATGCAGCATAGAAAACTTTGATCCTATGGGAGTACACACCGGCGACTCTATAACCATTGCACCTGCTCAAACATTAACAGATAAGGAATATCAAGAAATGAGAAATGCCTCTTTTGCCATTCTCAGAGAGGTAGGAGTGGAAACTGGCGGCTCAAACGTTCAGTTTGCTATAAATCCGGAAGATGGCGAAATGGTTGTCATTGAAATGAATCCAAGAGTTTCCAGGTCTTCTGCTCTAGCTTCCAAAGCAACAGGATTCCCCATAGCTAAAATAGCTGCAAAATTAGCAGTTGGATTTACCTTAGATGAATTAACTAATGATATTAGTGGAGGAAAAATTCCTGCCTCTTTTGAACCGACTATCGATTATGTTGTCACTAAAATACCTAGATTTAATTTTGAAAAATTTCCTCAAGCTGATTCCACTCTAACCTCTCAAATGAAATCTGTAGGCGAGGTAATGGCAATAGGAAGTAATTTTGCAGAGTCTTTACAAAAAGCTATTAGAGGAATGGAGAACGGAAAGACTGGTTTTGACAACATAGAGGAAGAACTAACAAAGACTACTTTAAGATCAAAACTAATATCTCCCTCTCCTGAGAGACTTTGGTTTATTGGCGAAGCTTTCAGACAAGGCAGTTCTTTGGATGAAGTTCATGATTTAACTAAAATTGATAAATGGTTTCTTAAAACCATTGAAGAGATTATTTCCGTTGAGAAAAAAATAAATAACAAATCTTTGTTTTCTAGAAGTTTCTTTTTAAATCTAAAAAAAATGGGCTTCTCTGATCATCGCTTAGCAACTCTTTCAGGTCAGTCGGAAGAAGAAATTAGATCCTTAAGACAAAAGTTAAACATCAAACCAGTCTTTAAGAGAGTTGATACGTGTGCTGGAGAGTTTGAAACTACCACTGCTTACATGTACTCAACATATCAAGACGAATGTGAATCAAATCCTACTAAAAATAAAAAAGTAGTCGTCCTGGGTGGAGGACCAAATAGAATAGGTCAGGGCATAGAATTTGATTACTGCTGCGTTCATGCATCAATGGCAATGAAAGAAGAAGGTTATGAAACAATAATGGTTAATTGTAATCCTGAAACTGTTTCAACCGACTACGATACTTCTGATAGATTATATTTTGAACCAATAACTCTTGAAGACGTTCTTGCTATAATTGAACTAGAAAATCCTTTTGGCGTAATTATTCAATTTGGTGGGCAAACTCCATTAAAGCTAGCACAAGAGCTTGAAAAAAATAATGTTCCAATTCTTGGAACTTCACCAGATAAAATAGACCTTGCTGAAGATAGAGAAAGGTTTCAAAAATTTGTAAATAAAAATAAATTAAAGCAGCCTCCAAATGGGATGGCCTCAAATAAGTCTCAGGCTAAAACTATTGCAGATCAAATTGGTTACCCCTTAGTTGTAAGGCCCTCTTACGTCCTTGGTGGAAGAGCCATGGAGATTGTCCACAACGATAATGATTTAGAAAAATATCTTGACGAAGCCATCCAAGCTTCTGATTCGAATCCTGTTCTTTTGGATAGATTTCTTGATATTGCGACTGAGTTGGATATTGAAGCGATATCTGATGGAAGCCAAGTAGAAATTTATGGAGTTATGCAACATATTGAGCAAGCAGGAATCCATTCAGGTGATTCAGCTTGTTCTCTTCCTCCTTACAGCCTTCCCAACAAAGTGATTAAGATGATTAAGGAACAAGTAAAAATCATTGCTGAGGAAATGGATATTATTGGCTTAATGAACGTTCAAATGGCATATGTAAATGAGGAATTATTTCTTTTAGAAGTTAACCCGAGAGCTTCAAGGACAATACCTTTTGTTTCAAAGGCTATTGGACTTCCTCTAGCAAAAATAGCTTCTAAAACAATGATTGGAAAATCGATAAAGCAACAAAAAATTAAAAATCCTTCAAATTTAAAGCATTTCTCGGTTAAAGAAGCTGTACTTCCTTTTGATAGATTTCAAAAGGTTGATCCCATCTTGGGTCCAGAAATGAAGTCTACTGGGGAAGTTATGGGTATAGGCACATCGTTTGCTGAGGCATATGATAAATCTCAAATTTCAGCTGGAACAATTATTCCAGATGGAGGATCGGTATTCCTGAGCGTAAGAGAGAATGATAAACCTCATCTAAAAGAGCTTGCAACAAGACTGGATCAATTGAATATATCTATTGTTGCTACTAAAGGAACTGCAAGAATCATTCAAAGCATGGGGATTGAGGTAAGGATAATAAATAAAGTTGCTGAGGGTAGGCCACATGTTGTTGATTTAATAAAAAACAATGAAATATCTCTTTTGATTAATACGACAGAAGGTAAAGAATCAATCCAAGATTCTTCCTCTATAAGGAGAACAGCTCTAGATAATAAGATTCCTTGCACGACAACTTTGCAAGGCGGGTTAGCTATATGCGAAGTTCTAGAAAAGAGACTTGATTGGTCTGTCCAAAACATACAAGATATTCATAAAAATATTGAATAAAATTGAACAGGGAGCCAATGACAGTCGAGGGAGAAGAAAGCCTTCGAACGGAACTGCAACATCTTATTACGGATGTCAGGCCAAACATTACCAAAAAAATTGCTGAAGCAAGAGAATTTGGCGACCTCAAAGAAAATGCCGAATATCACGCTGCAAAGGAACAGCAAGGTCTTTCAGAAGCAAGGATCAGAGAAATTGAAGGAAAATTGAGTGCATCACAAATTATCGATATTACAAAAATTGAATGCACAGGTAGGGTCATTTTCGGATCGACGATTTCACTTTTAGATATGCAAAATGATGAAAAGATTAGTTATCAAATTGTTGGTGAGGATGAGGCAAACGTGAAAATCGGAAAAATATCATACTCATCTCCTCTCGCGAGATCTCTGATTGGTAAAGAAGAAGGAGAAACTACAAAATTTGAAAGTCCTTCAGGTACTAAAGAGTATGAGATCCTTAAGGTTTCCCACATCTAAATGTCATATTCAGGAGGCGAGCATTTTAATAAGCTTGCTAAAGATAGAGGATATAGATCTAGAGCAGCCTTCAAACTTCATCAAATAAATAAGAAATTTAAACTTCTAAAAAAAGGTTTTTGCGTAATGGATTTAGGAAGTTCCCCTGGAGGCTGGAGTCAAGTAGCTAAAGAATTGGTAGGCGATTCAGGAGAGGTATTTGCTTTAGATATCATTCCTATGAAACCCATTAATGGGGTTGAATTCATGGAGTTTGATTTTAGGGATAAAGATATAAAGAAATATATTAATCTTAATTTTAATGTTGTAATTTCTGATATTGCGCCCAATATAAGTGGTATAGCTATTACAGATAAAGAAAACATGCTTGAATTACTTAACAACGTCGTTGGTTTCTGTAACTCTTTTCTTTTGAAAGGAGGCTCTTTAATAGCAAAATGTTTTGAAAGTTCAAAAAATGAGCTCAGAAATTCATTATTAAACCATTACAGTAATGTAACTTTCTATAAGCCAGATGCTTCAAGAAAAATATCTAAAGAAATTTATGTTATTGCACAAAATAAATTGAAATAAGTTATGTCAGATTTTTTAAGAAATATCTTCCTTTGGTTAGCAATTGCTGCCACAGCCTTTTTTGTTATTCAAAGTCTATCAGGGCCTGCAGTTTCTGCCTCAATGAATTACTCTGAATTTGTATCTTTAGTTAATACAGATCAAGTTTCATCTGTGGAATTCAAAGGAGATGGATACACACTAGAAGGTACACTGCAAGATGGTTCTCAATTCACAACAACACGTCCTGTTTACGTCCAAGATAATCAATTGATGGATGATTTATTTGAACACAGAGTTCAAGTACTAGGAGAAGAGCCACAGCAAGAAAGCATTTGGACCCAATTATTGGTCGCAAGTTTTCCAATACTTATAATCATTGCAATTTTCATGTTCTTCATGAGACAGATGCAGGGCGGAATGGGAGGTAGAGGAGGTCCTATGAGCTTTGGTCGAAGCAAAGCAAAACTTCTAGAAGGCGGTAAAGTCAAAACCACATTTGTAGATGTTGCCGGTGTCGAAGAAGCTAAGGAAGAAGTACAAGAATTAGTTGATTTTCTAAGAGATCCATCAAAATTTCAAAAATTAGGTGGAAAAATCCCTCGAGGAATCTTAATGGTCGGTTCTCCTGGAACTGGTAAAACTTTACTTGCTAGAGCAATAGCAGGCGAAGCAAAAGTCCCATTTTTTTCAATATCAGGTTCTGACTTCGTTGAAATGTTTGTTGGAGTCGGTGCTTCAAGAGTTAGAGATATGTTTGAGCAAGCTAAAAGACAGTCACCTTGCATTGTTTTTATAGATGAAATTGATGCCGTCGGAAGACATCGTGGCGCTGGTCTCGGAGGAGGACATGATGAAAGAGAACAAACTCTTAACCAATTGCTTGTTGAGATGGATGGATTCGAAGCTAATGAAGGAATAATCATAATTGCTGCAACAAACAGGCCTGATGTTCTTGATCCAGCTCTTTTGAGGCCTGGAAGATTTGATAGACAAGTAGTTGTTCCTTTGCCAGACATAAAAGGAAGGGAGCAAATTCTAAAAGTACATATTCGAAAAGTACCTATTGATAAAGATGTTGAAGTCTCTTTTATTGCTAGAGGCACCCCAGGGTTTTCAGGAGCAGATTTAGCTAACTTGGTTAACGAAGCTGCACTATTTTCTGCTAGAGCAGGGAAAAAGAAAGTCACTATGGAAGAGCTTGAGTTAGCAAAAGACAAAGTAATGATGGGCGCTGAAAGAAAATCCATGGTTATGAGTGAGGCCGACAAAATCAAGACGGCTTACCATGAGTCTGGTCACGCAATAGTTGGCAGATTGCTTGAAGAGCATGATCCTGTTTACAAAGTATCAATCATTCCTCGTGGAAGAGCTTTAGGTGTAACTGTTTTTCTTCCTGAAGAGGATAAGTACAGTAATAGTAAACAAGAAATCCTCGACAGAATTTGTGGACTATTCGGTGGCAGGATAGCAGAAGAGCTTATCTATGGTGAGAAGGGTATTACAACTGGAGCATCTAACGATATTGAAAGAGCAACAGATTTAGCTACAAATATGGTCACAAAATGGGGTTTATCAACTGCAATTGGACCATTGAAATATGGTGAGGAATCTGACGAGCCTTTTCTTGGAAGATCTGCTAGTTCTCAATCAAAAGGAATCTCTGATCAAACTGCAGAAAAGATAGACAAAGAGATTAAGAAAATTATTGATGATTGTTATAAGAGAGCAACTAAAATTCTTAAAGATAACATTGATAAACTGCATTTAATGTCAGAATCTTTGGTTGAGCTTGAAACCCTTGATGTTGCCCAAATTGATGACATTATGGAAGGAGCCAAGCCTAGAAGGGAGTCAGATGATGATTCTGCTCCAAAAAATACTGGAAAAAAAAGTTCTTCTATAGAAGAACCTGCAAATCAAACTTAAAATGTCATCTGTTTCTAGGAGTCTCTCAAAAGAGTCTCCTAGTTTAATGGGGGTAGTAAATCTAACTACTGACTCGTTTTCAGATGGTGGAAACTTACTTTCTGGCAACCTTGTAAATGTATCTAAAACTTTAAGAAAAGTTGAGAAACTTATAAGTGAAGGTGCTGATATTCTAGATTTTGGAGCAGAGTCTACAAGACCAGGATTCACTGCAATTCCTTCACAAATTCAAATAGATAGATTGATCCCAGTACTTGAGGAAATTAAAGATGAAGACATCATAATCTCAGTGGACTCAAGGGACTATAAGGTTTTACATGAAGCATCAAAGTTTGGAATGAAATTTGTAAATGACGTATCAAAGAATATATCGCTAAAGAAGTTAAAATTAGTAAAAGAAAAAGAGCTTTTCATTTGTACTACTCATCAGGGAAATTTAAAACAAAAAACATCCAACATACTTGAAGATGTAGATAACTTCTTCAAATCCAAAGAAAAGTTATATTTATCAAAGGGCTTAAGTACAGAAAAATGTTTCTTTGATCCTGGGTTTGGTTATGGAAAAACACCTTTAGAAAATATATTAATGATGACTAATATAAGTTTCTTCAAAAAAGGAAAAAGAAAAATACTCACCGGGACTTCAAGAAAAAAATCTTTTGCTGTTTTCTTTAAGGATACCTCAAAAACTAAACTATCAGCCAGCTTGCTGAGTGGTATAATTTGTGCTCTTGGCGGGAGTGATATTATAAGAAGTCACGAAATTAGATCTCTTCGAGAGGAATTAGAAAGATTAGGTATTTATGAGAGATAGAAAACTAATATTTTTTGGTACCGACGGCGTAAGAGGATCAATAGATAATGAAGTGAATCCAGAGTCAGTCCTTAAACTTGGCCATGCAGCAGGGAGACATTTCAAAAAAAGAGGAATCAACACTTTAGTGATCGGAAAGGATACTAGAATTTCTGGATACATGTTGGAATCTGCTCTTCAAGCTGGAATTATTTCTTCAGGAGTAAATGTGAGGTTAGTAGGCCCGATGCCAACACCTGCAATTTCATATCTGGTATCTACTTTTAAAGGACATGCTGGAGTGGTAATAAGTGCCTCTCATAATTCATTTGAAGATAACGGCATTAAATTTTTTGATGAAAATGGAGAAAAGTTGTCTATTGAGAATGAAAAAGAAATTGAAAGATTTGCTGAAGAAGCTTATGAATTCGTGCATCCTGAAAATCTTGGTAAGGCAGCAAGGATTAGTGATGCAAAAGGAAGATACATTGAATTTTGTAAAAATACTTTAAGTGAAGATATCTCATTTTCAGGTTTATCTCTCGTTATTGACTCGGCTAATGGCGCTGCGTATGAAGTTGCACCCAAAGTTTTTAAAGAGTTAGGAGCAGAAGTTTATTCGATTGCTGACAGTCCGGATGGTTTAAACATTAATAAAGATTGCGGAAGTACCAACATAGATTTTTTAAAAGATGAAGTTTTAATCAAAAATGCAGATTTTGGCATTGCTCTCGATGGGGATGGAGATAGATTAATTATTATTGATTCAAACGGTCGAGAATTAGATGGAGACGATATTTTATATGTCATCGCAAAAAATAAATTTGAATCAAAAATACATCTTGGGGTTAAAGGAGTAGTTGGTACTCTTATGACAAACAAAGGATTAGAGAAAGCTTTTAACGATGAGGGTATTGAGTTGGTGAGATCGGATGTTGGGGATAAGTATGTTTTACAAAAATTAAATGAACTTAATTGGACTCTTGGAGGAGAGCAGTCTGGACATATTCTTTGCCTAGATAAATCAAATACTGGAGATGGAATAATCGCTGCGATTCAGTTTCTTCAATCTATTGTAGTTTTAAACAAAACAATACCTGAATTACTTTCAGAGTTTAAAAAATATCCTCAAATTCTAACTAATGTAAAAGTTAAGGATGGAAATAAAGTTTTAAAGAATAAAAAATTGCAGAAAGCTCAAAAAAAATCAGAGGAGTTATTAGAAACTTTTGATGGCAGAGTACTCATAAGAAAATCCGGAACAGAACACAAGATTAGAATTATGGTTGAAAGTAATTCTGAAGAGGAGACTATTGAGCACTCAGCTTTATTAACTGATCTTGTAGAATCAATTTCATGAAGCATTTGATTGCAAATTGGAAAATGAATTTTGTTAATCTCGACGCATGGCTGAAAGATTTTGATCTGAACAATATCGCAGAAGAAATTCAAGTAGTAATTTGCCCTAACTATTTGGATATAAAAGATTTTTATAAAACAACGTCGAAGACTCGCGAAAAAATTTCAATAGGAGCTCAAAATTTATCTTCAGAGACTGAGGGAGCATTTACTGGTCAAATATCAGGAAAAATGCTCAAAAATATTGGAGTTTCTTACTCAATAGTAGGCCACTCTGAAAGCAGACTTCAAGGCGAAGACGATGAAACTATCCTGAATAAACTACAAACAGCCTTTCATTGTGATCTAATACCTATTTTATGCATTGGTGAAGATCAGCATGAATATTCCAAAGGCAGAACAGAAAAAAAAATAAAACATCAGTTGACTGAAAATTTGTTTCCTCTTCAAAACTTATCAAATAATATTTTGATTGCTTACGAGCCTATTTACGCTATTGGTTCTGGAATAGCTGTCCAAAACGAGCATTTAGAAGAGGTTTCTCTTCTTATAAAAGATTTAGTTAGAGAAAATTTAGGAACAGATTTTACATTGATTTATGGGGGCAGCGTAACTTCAGAGAGTGCTAAGAATCTTGCCAAAGTAGATGGTATAGATGGATTTTTAGTAGGAAATGCTTCTCTTGACCCTAAAGAATTTGCTAATATCGCGCTGAGTTTAGAGCGATGATTCTTTTTTTGATCATATTCCAAGTTATATCCGCCATATTATTGGTTGGAATAATTTTGTTGCAGCATGGAAAAGGAGCCGATATTGGCTCTGCATTTGGTTCCGGTTCTTCAAATCCAATGCTTGGTCCTATTGATTCAACTAATTTATTGACAAAAGTTACTTGGGTTTTAGTAGTTATATTCTTTGTTGTAACTATTTCTATATCAATAGTTCAAAAAAATGAAATAAATAATGAATTTGACTTTCTAATAGATCAAAATAATGTTGAACAACTTGAAGAAGAAATTATTCAGGAATTACCAGAATAAGGGCCGAAGTGGTGGAACTGGTAGACACGCTATCTTGAGGGGGTAGTGGACAACTGTCCGTGGAGGTTCGAATCCTCTCTTCGGCACCAATTTACTTGAAAAACAAGCTTTAAAAACCTATACTCGCGCAGTTTAAGAATATTGCGGGGTGGAGCAGTCTGGTAGCTCGTCGGGCTCATAACCCGAAGGTCGTAGGTTCAAATCCTGCCCCCGCTACCATTTTTTGGGCCCTTTATGGGCTTCTTTTATATGTAGTTATGACAAGTACGATAGAAAAGTTAGAAATAAACATTACAAAAGATATTGAATCCTTTGGTATTTCTCTTTGGGGAATTGAATTATCAGGTAATTCAAGATCAAAATTAATAAGGATTTATATTGATAAAAAAAACGGCGTTGGTATAGACGATTGTCAGAAAGTAAGCAATCAGGTGAATGAATTGCTCACCAATATAGAGCTTGTATCATTTGATTATACTTTAGAAGTATCTTCACCAGGGTTAGATAGAAAATTCTTTAAATTAGAGCAATTTCACGAATTTATTGGACATGAAATTAAAGTTAAATTTTATGATGGAAACAAAAAAGTTACCAAAGTTGCTCTTTTGCTTAGTGCTAATGAGGAAGGAATTTTTTTAAAAGATGAAAATGAATTTTTTATTTACTTTGACAAAATCATAGTTGCAAGACTTGAACCAATTTTCGAGGTATCAAATGAATAATGAAGAAATATTAATGGTTGCAGAATCAGTTTCGAACGAAAAAGATCTACCAAAAGATACTATTTTTGAAGCGATTGAAACTGCTTTGGCTAGCGCTGCTAAGAAAAAATATGCAGATGAGGTAGATATACGGGTAGATATAGATCAGCAGACAGGAGATTATGAAACTTTCAGATGCTGGGAGGTAGTAGAGGTTGATGATTATGAGACTCCTGAAATGCACATTCTCATAGATAGCGATGATGCAGAGGAAAAAAACCTTTCCCTTGGTGAATTAGTGAAAGAAAAAATTGAAAATGTCGAGTTTGGAAGAATTGCTGCCCAAATAGCTAAACAAGTCATTGTTCAAAAAGTTAGAGATGCTGAGAGACTTGAAACAATCAAAAAATTCAGATCCTCCTTAGGTCAACTAGTTACAGGGACAGTAAAGAAAGTTACCAGAGAAACGATCATTGTTGATCTTGGAGAAGGTGCTGATGCAATTCTTCCTAGATCAGATTTAATTCAGGGAGAGATATATCGCATTGGGGACAGGGTTAGAGCCATTCTTGAAGAAACAGTTCGTGAAAATAGGGGATCGCAGTTAACTTTATCTCGAGGCTCAAAAGAAATGCTAGTTGAATTATTTAAGCTTGAGGTTCCTGAGGTGGCTGAAGAAGTAGTCCAGATAAGAGCTGTGGCGAGGGAGGCCGGCGGAAGATCGAAAATTGCTGTTAAAACAAACGATACAAGAATTGATCCTGTGGGGGCATGTGTGGGAATGAGAGGCGCAAGAGTGCAAGCAGTATCAAATGAATTAGGTAACGAGAGAATTGATATTATTGTTTGGGAGGATGATCCAGCAAAATTACTTATAAATACTTTATCTCCAGCTGAGGTTACTTCAATAGTATTAGATGAAGACTCAGATAAAATGGAGGTTCAGGTCAAGGATGAAAGCTTGGCTCAAGCTATAGGAAGAAATGGACAGAATATAAGACTTTCATCAGAACTTATAGGCTGGGATATTCAGATAAGAGGAGAAAATGAAGATAAAGAATCTTCTGAGTCTGATCATGCCTCAAATATTCTTGAAAAATATTTGGATATTGATACTTCCATTTCAGAGATATTAATTTCCAATGGTTTCGAATCTGTAAACTCGATTGCAGAAGCAGAAATATCCAAACTTTGCGAAATAGATGAAATTAATGAAGAAATTGCTGAAACACTAATCGAAAGAGCCTCCGATGCATTGATTGAAATAGCTCTCACAGATATGGAAGAAGCATTTGACTTCAACTCATTAGACGATGTTGATGAAGAAATTTCAAAAGTATTATCAGAAAACTTATCTAGCAAAGACGAACTCGCTGATCTGTCTGTTGATGAATTAGTAGAAATAATCAAAATAGATGAAGAACTAGCTGCAAAAATTATCATGAACGCAAGATCTGATTGGTTTGAGGAATAAAAAAATATGGATGTAAGTGATTTAGCAAAAGTCATCGGATACGAAGTAGATTTATTGTTAGAAGCAATAAATCAGGCAGGTCTATCCCAATTGTCTCCAAACGATAATATTTCTACGGAAGATAGAAAAAAAATTCTCGAACACATCAAGAGCACAAAAAAAGGAACAAAAAAAACCATTTCCATTGCAAAGAGAAAAACAGAGATCAAAAATGATGAAGGACAAATTTCTATCACAAGGTTTAAGTCTGACAATCAATCTTCTAAAGAAAAAAGTTCATCAGGGGATTTATCTGGAACAATTGATTTTGAAACTGCTGAAAAAAGGAGAGTTCAGGCGTCTAGTGAAAAAAAGATTCAAGATGAGGAAAGAGAAAAAAGAATAAAAGACTCTTCTACCAAGGTAATAAGGAAGACAAAACAGGAGCAAGCAAAACAAAGCGAAGGAATTTCCACAGCAAAAAAACCATCAAAAACACAAAGAAAAGATCTTAAGAAACCCGCTAAAGATTCAAAACTGGATAAAAAAGAGCAAGAAGGTGAAAAGTACTTAGAATCTCAACTTGCCTCAGTTCAAAAATTTGAAAAGCCTGCTGAATTCGTACAAAAAGAAATATCAATTCCAGAAACTATTTCTGTAGCTGAACTATCTAAAGGACTTTCCGTGAAGTCTTCAGATCTCATCAAAACTCTTATGAACAATGGAATTATGGCTACGGTGAATCAATCTCTTGATCAAGAGACCGCAGTGCTTATTACCACTGAGCTAGGTCATGTAGGTAATCCTATTCAAGAGAATGAAGCTGAAGAAAAAATGCTTGAGGGATTTGCTGAAGAAGGCGAGCAAATCGGAAGAGATGCGATTGTATCTGTCCTAGGGCATGTCGATCATGGGAAAACTTCACTTTTGGATTACATAAGAAATTCATCTGTAGCAGATAAAGAAGAAGGTGGTATCACTCAAAGTATAGGTGCTTATCAAGTTTCAATTGAGGATAAAAATCTCACATTTATTGATACGCCAGGTCACGCTGCATTTTCAAAAATGAGAGCTAGAGGTGCAAACTCAACCGATATTGTCATTTTGGTTGTTGCTGCTGATGACGGTGTTCAACCTCAAACAGTCGAAGCTATAAATCATGCCAAAGCAGCTGAAGTTCAAATTGTAGTCGCAATTAACAAAATAGATAAACCAGAAGCTGATGTAGATAAAATCAAAGGGGACTTAGCTAAAGAAGAGCTCGTTGCTGATGACTGGGGTGGAGATGTACAAATGGTTCCTGTATCAGCTCAGTCGGGAGAAGGAATTCCAGAATTACTTGAAACAATTTTTTTGGTTTCAGAAATCATGGACTTAAAAGCTTCTTTTGAAGGTCCTGCAACAGGAGTAGTTCTTGAGTCTGGGGTAAAAAGAGGTGAGGGAGCAGTTGCTACTTTATTAATTCAGCAAGGGAGTTTAAATACTGGGGACTTCATTTTAGTAGGTGATCAAACCAGAAAAATTAGAGCCTTAAAAGATTTTAATGATAAACCAATTAAAAAAGCAAAACCTTCCTCTCCTGTGTCCGTATCAGGCCTAGAATATCCCCCATCAGCTGGAGATCAGTTTTATGTTTTAAAAGATGAAAAAACAGCTAAAAATTTGTCAGAGGAAAGAGCCACAAAAGAAAGAGAAAAAAGACTCTCAAGGATGGGATCTCTAAATTCTGAAAATATATTTGCAAATGCTGATGGAACCAAACCTTCAATCAATCTTATTCTAAAATCAGACTCTAACGGAACTTTGGAAGCTTTAACTGGCTCGGTACTAAATATGAAGATAGAGGAGGTTAACTTGAAGATTGTTTTGGATGGAGTTGGATCAATTACTGAAAATGATGTCAATTTAGCGATTGCATCTGAAGCAACTATTTTTGGCTACAATGTAAGAGCCGATACCACCGCGCTTAATCTCGCTGAAAGTGAAGGAATAGACATAAAGTATTTTGGCATAATTTACGATTTACTAGACTCAATTAAAACTTTAATAGAGGGGTCCTTAGAGCCTGAAATAAAAGAAAGACAACTTGGTATTGCAGAAGTTAAAGAATTATTCAAGTCTCCAAAATTTGGCCTGATAGCAGGCTCAATGGTTACTGATGGAAGCATTATGACAAACAAACTAGTCAGGGTTTTAAGAGATAATATTGTCATTCATGAAGGAAAACTAGACTCTTTAAGAAGATTTAAAGATGAAGCTTCAGAAGTAAAAAGCGGAACTGAATGTGGAATAGGTATTACCAATTATACTGATGCTAAAGTTGGCGATGTTATTGAAGTGTACGAAAGACAAGAAATAGCCAGAAAACTTGAATCTTGACAAACAAATACTCATTCAAAAGATCTGATAGGGTTGGAGATCTCATTTTTAGAGAAGTTTCTAACCTTGTTCAAACACAGGTAAAAGATCCACGAATTGAAAATACTGTCATTACGAGAGTAGAGATTTCTGACAATATGAAGATAGCAAAAATCTTTTATAGAAATCTTATACCTTCTTCTAATCAACCAGAGCTAGAGAAAGGCTTTAAAAAGGCGTCAGGTTTTTTAAGATCAAGTCTTGCAAGTAATTTATCTTTAAAAAGGGTGCCGAGTCTAACTTTTATTTATGATGAGCTGGACATCTATGATTGATGGAGTACTTCAAATTGACAAACCAAAAGCTGAGTCATCTGCTTCTCACATAAGAAAACTATCAAAGATAGATTCAAATCTAAAAATTGGTCATTGTGGAACCTTAGATCCAATGGCGACAGGATTGTTGATAGTTTGCCTCAATCAAATGACTAGATTTGCTTCATATCTGAGTTCTTCTGAAAAAACTTATCAAGCATGGATATTCTTTGGTCAAAAGACCAATACTGGCGATTCTGAGGGAGAAATAATTGAATCAAAAAGATTTTCCTTTTTGGATATTTCTACCGAAGAGATAGAAAAGAGAATAAAAAAATTTGAAGGCAAATCAAATCAAAGACCTCCAGCATTTTCAGCCCTAAAATACAAAGGAAAATCTCTTTATGAATATGCTAGAAAAGGTATAAAAATAGATAAAGATGAAAGAGAAATTTTTATATCTTCTATAAAACTTATATCCGTAATGAAAAATGAATTAAATATTGAAGTTTCCTGCAGTTCTGGAACTTACATTAGATCTTTAGCAGAAGATATTGGAGAACTCTTTGATTGTCCTACATATTTGAAAGATCTTAGAAGAACTAGATCAGGGAATTTTAACGTGAAAGATGCAATAAAACTTCCAAAAACTCATTTGCCTACCAATAAAATAATTACACCAAATGATGCCCTTAATTGCTTTAATGAGATACAATGCGCGCCAGATATAGTAGATAAACTAAGAAACGGCCAATTCGTCGAATCTAACTTAAGTTACGATTCCTCGACTATTCTAAGGCTAAGGGATTCCAAAAGGGGATTCATTGGATTAGTAGAACATGACAAAGGTGTTCTAAAACCAAAAAGATTCCTAGAAAACTTTCTATCTTTATCTTAAAAACTAGGAGGACTCATTGAGTTTAACAACAGAACAGAAAAATGGAATTGTAAGTAAATTTGCCGTATCAAATGGAGATACTGGTTCACCTCAGGTTCAAATAGCTTTATTGACAGCAAACATTGAATCGTTACAAAAGCATTTTAAAGATCATACAAAGGATCATCACTCCCGTCAGGGACTTATAAGAATGGTGAATTCCAGGAGAAAACTATTAGATTATCTCAAAGGAAAAGATTCTGCGGCTTATTCTTCTGTTCTAGAAGCATTGAACCTAAGAAAGTAACTTAGGTTCAGATTATTATAGGAAATTAAATGTTTGAAGAGACTTATGCGTCAGTTACAACAAATGTAGCTGGTAGAGAAATAAAATTAGAAACAGGAAAAATAGCACGACAAGCTACAGCGTCGATAATTGCTTCTTCCGGCGATAATCAAGTTCTTGTAACTGTGGTCGCAGGAAGAGAGCCAGAAGGCCAATCTTTTTTTCCACTAACAGTAAATTACACAGAAAAATATTATGCTGCAGGAAGGATTCCAGGCAGTTTTTTTCGAAGAGAGGGAAGGCCAACCGAAAAAGAAACTCTTATTTCAAGGCTTATTGATAGACCTTTGAGGCCTTTATTTCCGAAAGGTTATTTTCAAGAAGTACAGGTAATATGCACTGTTTTATCTGCAGATAAGAATGAAAGTCCAGAGATTATTTCTCTCATTGGAGCATCTGCTGCTTTAGCGATATCTGGCCTTCCTTTTGAGGGTCCAATATCTGCAGCAAGAGTCGGATTTGTTGATGGATCATATGTGCTTAATCCTGACAAAGAATTCCAAGATAAATCAATGTTGGATATGGTTGTTGCTGGAACGAAAGATGCTATTTTAATGGTTGAATCTGAAGCAAAAGAACTTTCAGAGGATCAAATGCTTGGAGCTGTTTTATTCGCTCATCAAGAAATGCAAAAAACCATTGCTTTAATTGAGGAACTTGCATCCAAAACTTCCATTCCTGAAATTGAATATTCCTTAAAGGAAGATAATTCTGAATTAAAAGAAAAAATTATAAATATTGTAAAAGATGACTTAGTAGATGCTTATTCTATTCCAGAAAAGGCTAAAAGACAGGAATCAGTTTCCCTTGCTCGAGATAAGATGAAAGAGAGCTTGAATGATGAAGAATTGGAAGACGAAAATGTTGTATCTGGATATTTCAAATCAGTAGAATCAGAAATTGTAAGATCAAGACTTCTTAATGGAGATTCAAGAATAGATGGAAGAGATCTGGATACAGTCAGACCAATAGATATAGAAGTTGGCTTTCTAAATAAATCTCATGGGTCTTGTCTATTTACTAGAGGAGAGACTCAATCAATTGGTGTAGCGACACTTGGTGGGTCTAGGGATGCTCAATTAATTGATGCCTTAGATGGCACAACAAATGATCCATTTATGCTTCATTATAACTTTCCTCCCTTTTCGGTTGGCGAGGCAGGTTTTATAGGAGCTCCTAAAAGAAGAGAAATTGGTCATGGAAAATTAGCCCGAAGAGCTCTGGAGGCAGTTTTGCCGTCTCAAGAAGAATTTCCTTACACAATAAGAGTTGTATCTGAAATCACTGAGTCTAATGGCTCTAGCTCTATGGCAACAGTTTGTTCTTCAAGTTTATCAATGATGGATGCTGGAATTCCAATAAAGAAAGCTGTAGCTGGAGTAGCTATGGGACTTGTCCTTGATGGAGATAGTTTCTGCGTCATAACTGATATTTTAGGAGATGAGGATCATCTGGGAGATATGGATTTTAAGGTTGCAGGAACTGCAGATGGTGTAACCGCTCTTCAAATGGATATAAAAGTTAAAGGAATATCAGAAGAGATAATGGAGGTAGCTCTTGAGAAAGCTCAGACAGCAAGGACTCATATTCTTGAAAAAATGAATTCTGTATTAGATTCACCAAGAGAAGAACTTTCTCCAAATGCACCTCAAGCCGTGAGCATGACTATTGCAAAAGATAAAATTAGAGAAGTGATAGGAAAGGGTGGATCAGTAATTAAAAGCATTACTGAGAAATCTGGTTCAAATGTAGATATCAATGATAACGGCGAGATCAAAATATTTGGTGATTCACCTGAATCTAGACAAACTGCCATAGACCTCATTAATCAAATCGTCGCCGATCCTGAAGTAGGTCAGATTTATACCGGAACGGTAGTCAAAATTGTTGAGTTTGGAGCATTTGTTTCAATTGATGGTGGTAAAGAAGGCTTAGTTCATGTTTCAGAAATAATGGAAGAGAGGGTGGAGAAAGTTTCAGACTATCTTGTAGAAGGGGAAGAAGTAGACGTCAAAGTCATTGGCATTGATGATAGAGGTAGAGTCAAACTAAGCATTAAAGCGGTGAATCCACCTGAAGAAAGTAACGAAGAATAACTTGGTGGCTATGGGTAGACTTGAACTACCGACCTCTGCGTTATGAGTGCAGCGCTCTAACCAGCTGAGCTACATAGCCAAAGAAAGAGAATTCTCTTAGTCTGTCCTTTAAAAGTCAAGCATCAAGCTATAAGTTAAATCTGAAGTGAACTACATCTCCATCTCTGATAATATAATCTGAACCTTCCGACCTTAATCTACCAGCCTCTTTGGCTCCTTGTTCTCCATTGAACTCAACATAATCTTCAAAGGAGATGGTTTCAGCTCTTATAAAACCTTTTTCAAAATCTGTATGAATTGTGCCGGCAGCTTGCGGAGCTAAGGATCCTTTTTTTATTTCCCATGCTCTTACTTCTTTTTTTCCAGCCGTAAAGAAGGTTTGAAGACCTAAGCTATCAAATGCTGCTCTGATCATGATATTTAATCCAGGTTCTTCCAGACCTATATCTCTCAGAAGATCATCTTTGTCATCTCCAAGTTCAGCTATTTCTGCTTCTAGCTGATTGCATAGACTAATGACTTGAGAATTATTTTCAGAGGCGAATTCTTTAACGGATGAATAAAATTCATTTTCTTCAAGGCTATCATCTATGTTTGCAACATAAATAACGGGTTTGATTGAGATAAGATTTAAGCCTTTAAGTTCGGCTAAATCATTATTATCAAAGTTTATATTTCTTAAATTCTCTTCTTTATTGAGAAATTCCAATGTTTTTTCATAAACTTCTAAGGTAAAGAGAAGCTTTTTGTCACCACTTTTAGCTTTCCTCTTAACATTTTCAATGGCGTTCTCAAGAACTTCCATATCAGCAAGGATTAGTTCAAGTTCTATCGTTTTTATATCTTCTTGAGGAGATATTTTATCTTTGACATGAATTATGCTTTCATCTTCAAAACATCTAACCACATGGATGATAGCATCTGTTTCTCTGATGTTTGCAAGAAACTTATTACCTAAACCCTCTCCTTTAGAAGCTCCCTCAACAAGACCGGCTATATCAACAAACTCGACAGTTGATTGAATTATTTCTTCAGGGTCAACAATTTCAGCTATTTTATTTAGTCTGGTATCGGGCAGATTTACTATTCCAACATTAGGATCAATTGTACAAAATGGAAAATTTTCAGCTTGTATACCAGATGAAGTTAATGCATTAAATAAGGTAGATTTACCAACATTAGGTAATCCAACAATTCCACATTTAAGTCCCATTATTTTTTTGAATGTAATTGAGTCAAAGCTTTTTCCCAATCATCAAAAGCAACAAGTTCAAAAACTTCCAAAGCATTGTGCATCGCCAAAAGTTTATTTTTTCTATCGCTAGAAGGTCCTTTTTTTACGACAAAGGAATTCACTTTTTTTGTGTCGCCTGGATGACCTATACCAATCCTCAGCCTCTTAAAATCTTTTTTACCAGATAAGCTTTGCATAATATCTTTTAAACCATTGTGACCTCCATCTCCTCCAGAGAACTTTAATTTTGATACTCCAGGAGGAAGATCAAGATCATCATGAACAACAAGAAGATTTTTTAATTTTATATTTTCCCCATTTACAGTAGGAGCGACACTTTTTCCACTTTGATTCATAAACAGGGTAGGGATTGAAAGTATGACTTCCATATCCTTCAATAGAAATTTTCCTATAGAAGCTTTATATTTTTTCTTTTCTGTTAACTCAACATCATACTTTTTACACAGCATATGAACGAAATCAGTTCCAGCATTATGTCTTGTATTAGCATACCTTGAGCCAGGATTTCCTAACCCAACCACTAAAAAGGTTTCCATAAATTAGTTGTTGTTAGATTCTTCTTCTTTAGATTCGTCTGTTTTAGATGAATCGGTAGAAGCTTCAGCATCGTCTGTAACTTCTTCACCATCTTCTCCAAACGCAGGATCATCATCAATTTCAAGAGAAGCCCTTGTAACAGCACAAGAGAGAACAGGTTGATCTTGGAGATCATTCAATACGCTAGTCAGTTCGACACCTTCGGGTAAGGAAATTTCTGACATCATCACAGATTGATTCAATTCTATGTTTTCAGTGTCGATTTCAATAAATTCTGGAAGTGAGGCTGCAGAGCATAAAACTTCTACTTCGTTTCTGAGGTGAGAAATCATACCACCTTGTTGTTTCACGCCAACACAAATATCTTCATTGATAAACTTCAACGGGACATTAACAGTCACTTTGGTATCTTTTGAAACAACAAGGAAGTCAACGTGTGAAGGTCTATCATTTTTCGGGTTTCTTTGAATATCTTTTAATAGAACCTCAAAGGGAGATCCATCTATATTCAAATCGATAACTTGAGAAAAGATACTTGGGTTTTCGAGGATTTTCTTAAGATCTTTTTCAAAGACTTTAATATTTGAAGATTTTTCTTCTCCATATATAACCCCAGGGACAATTTCAGAAGATCGTAAGCTTCTTGAATTTGCCTTGCCTGTTTCTTGTCTGGATTCACCAGATATACTTATTTTTTCGCTCATTTTTTATAAAAACATTTCACTGATTGATTCTTCTCTATTCACTCTAGTTATAGCGCCTGCTAATGTTGAGTCCATAGAGACAGTTTTTATTTTCCTAGAATTTTCAGCCTCTTTTGAGAGCGGAATTGTATCAGTTACAATCAATGAGTCTAGTTTTGATTTGGATATTTTTTCAACTGCAGAACCGGAAAGAACTGGGTGAGAAATATAAGCATAAACTTTTTCGGCGCCTTGTTTTTTCAATGCATCAGCAGCGTTGCACAGAGTTCCCGCTGTATCAATTATGTCATCTATAATTATGCATGTTTTGTTCTTTACGTTCCCAATTACATTCATGACTTCAGATTCATTCGCCTTTTCTCTTCTTTTATCAATGATGGCTAAATCTGTATCTCCCATGTATTTTGCTAGCGCTCTTGCTCTAACAACACCGCCCACATCAGGAGAAACTACAATTTGGTTAGGATATTTTGATCTGTTTATATGATTTAAGAATGCTTTCGTAACATAGATATTATCCACAGGTATATTGAAGAAACCCTGTATCTGATCTGAGTGTAAATCCAGAGTCATAATTCTATTTGCGCCAGCAATTTGAAGAATTTCAGCAACTAGTTTTGCTGAAATAGGCACTCTTTCAGATCTCACTCTTCGATCCTGTCTGGCATAACCAAAATAGGGAATTACTGCGGTAATTCTGGATGCAGATGATCTCCTTAAAGCATCTATCATAATTGATAACTCCATAAGGTTTTCATTGGCAGGAGAACAAGTTGATTGGATTATGAATACATCCTTTCCTCTGACATTAACGTTTATCCTTACATCTGACTCGCCGTCGCTGAACCTCTCTACTTCAGCATTTCCCAGATTTTTACCAAGTTTTTTAGCAATCCTTCCAGCTAATACTTTGTTAGCATTACCTGAAAACAAAATAAGATTTTTAGCAGGCTTTAACATATTATCTGGCTGGGGTGGTAGGATTCGAACCTACGCATGGCGGCATCAAAAGCCGCTGCCTTACCGCTTGGCCACACCCCATTAATTATTAAGTTCATCATATATCGGAGACTTATCTAAACTTTTAGTTACAAAAAACTTACAGTTAGTCGGAACTTTCGTTGCAATTGTATACGCCTCTTCAGAAGATTTAAAATTTAAATACATTGAAGAGCCAGTTCCAGACAATTCTATAGTTCCATATTGAGACATGAGGTTAAAAATTTCATTTATTTCTGGATATACTTTTCTTGCAAAGTACTCAAAATCATTTTTTAAATGTTTTGGAAAATCTGTCTTATTTTCTTCATAAAATTTGAATGCATCAGCCGTGGATATTTTTATGTCTGGACAGATAATCAAATAATAATTTGTTTCTCTTTCAATAGTTTCAAGTAATTCGCCTCTCCCTTTAGCAATAGAATTTTTTCCTTTAATGAAAAAAGGAACATCGCTTCCTAGACTAAGTCCAATTTTTAATAACTTATTCTTCGGTAGATTTAATTTAAATAGTCTATTAAGAACAATCAATGTAGAAGCACAATTTGAACTTCCGCCTCCTAAGCCTGCACCTATTGGTATATTTTTTTGTACTTTAAAAGAGAATTCAGATTTTTCATTACATAAGCTTTTCATCAAAAAATAAGCTTTTGTAATGAGATTATCTTCAGTTTCAATTTCATCATTATTGATATTAAGTTGGAAATTTTTACTTTCTTTTATTTCAAGATAATCATACAAAGATATTAATCTGAACTCAGTTTCAAGATTATGATAGCCGTCAGGTCTCTTTGAATTTATTTTCAGGCCAATGTTTAACTTCGCTGGGCAGGAAACTTTCATTTATCTATCTTAATCTGAAGTTTATAAAATGGATTAGTTGCAACTAATTTATCCGTATTTTCTTGAACATCGGATGTTTTTTCAACAAGGATAGAATCTTCTATTATTTTAAGAAGTTTACAATTTCCAGATAAGCAATCTCTGTAGTACCAATCAACGACTGTATAAAGTGTGTAAATTAAATTATCATTCCTTTGAATTATTTCTTCTGCTTTGCTTCTGAAAGAATTATTGACTAATAATTGATATGTATCTTTGTCTTTGAACACAAGGCTGAATTTTGGATAGAACCTACTACTTTTAAAATTTATTGTTATTTTTTCTTCTTGTTTTAAAAAACTGACTTTTCCGTTAAGGAAAGATTCACCTGTTCTAAATGAAAAACTTGCAGTTAAAAAATATCTATCACTTTTTGAAGTAATTAAGTCATCTCTGACAATTGCACAAGATGAAAGATAGGATACTAAAATAAAAATAAGTAGAATTGACCCCAGGATTGAATTTTTATTCATCTTTTAAAAATTTTATAAATGTTAGATTCAATTAAAACAAGATTAACTGAGATTAAGGATAATTTCTCTGATATTCAGACTAAATTGAGCATGCCAGATGTAATCAATGATCAAAAACAGTATGCATCTTTATCGAAAGAATATTCTAATTTAAAACCTATTGTAGAAAAATTCGATGAGTACATTCAGTGTGAAAGTAATATTTCAAGTGCTGAAGAAGTCCTTAATGAATCTGATATGGATTTAGCGGAGTTAGCAAAAGAGGAAATTAAAGAAAATAACGAAAGAATATCTGAGATTGAAATAGAGCTGAAGAATCTTCTTATACCTGTTGATGAGAATGATGATAAAAATGTTTTTGTTGAAGTTAGAGCCGGAACCGGTGGCGATGAGGCAGCACTTTTTGTTGGAGATCTTTATAGAATGTATCTAAGGCTAGCTGAAAGAAATAGATGGAAGAGTGACCTTATTTCGTCAAGAGAAAGCGAGCAAGGTGGATTTAAAGAAGTAGTAATTAAAATCTCTGGAGAGAATGTTTATAAAAAATTGAAGTTTGAATCTGGGATACATCGTGTTCAAAGAGTTCCTACAACTGAATCACAAGGAAGAATTCACACCTCGGCATGTTCAGTAGCTATTCTTGCAGAAATAGAAGATGTTGAAGAAGTTGAGATAGATAAGTCTGAAATCAGAACCGACACTTTTCGTGCGTCTGGTGCAGGAGGGCAGCATGTTAATAAGACAGATTCAGCGGTGAGGTTAACTCACGTTCCTACGGGAATAGTCGTTGAGTGTCAGGATGATAGATCTCAACATAAGAATAAAGCAAAAGCACTTACTTTGCTTAGTGCAAAGCTCAAAGCAATGGCAGAAGAAGAACTAACTCAAGAGCAAGCTGAAAAAAGAAAAAATATGGTTGGGTCAGGAGATCGATCTGAGAAAATTAGGACTTATAATTTTCCTCAAGGTAGAATCACTGATCATAGAATTGAATTTTCAGTTCATAATTTGGATGGTTTCCTAGATGGTGAAATGGAAATCATGATTTCAACGTTATTAGAAGAAAACCAGGCAAGATTATTATCAAACCTTGAAAAAACACTCTCGTGACAAATCTACGAAAGTTATTTTCAATTTCTAACCTGCCGATATTAGATAAGGAACTGATTTTGTGTCACATCCTCAAAATTGAAAGAGTTGATCTTTATATAAAGTCGGATATTGAAATTCAAGATACAACAAATAAAGCATTTACTGATCTTGTAAAGAAGAGAGAAGAAGGTTTTCCTATGGCATACATAACAGGAATAAAACCTTTTTGGGATGATGAATTTCAGGTTAATGAAAGTACGTTAATCCCAAGACCAGAGTCAGAATTATTAGTAGAAACAGCCATCTCTATTGATTTAGAGAATTGTTCACTTCTTGAGCTTGGAACGGGATCCGGAGCTATAGGAATGTCTATAGCTAAAGAAAAGCCTTTTTGGACTTGCACATTAACAGATAAAAGTTTTGAAGCTTTATCTGTTGCGAGAGAAAACATGAAAGCTCTAAATTTAAAAAATTCTGTTCTAATTCAACATGATTGGGATAAAAGATGGCTTTTTGGACCGATGGATTTAATAATTTCTAATCCACCATATATTTATCGTAATGATTTAGATGGAGATGAGGATGGAATTTGGTTTGAGCCACCATCTGCACTTTTTTCTGAGAAAAAGGGATTGGCAGACATTAGTACAATCATAAAAAATAGTGTTACTTTCTTAAAAGAAAATGGAAAATTGCTTTTAGAGCATGGATTTGATCAAAAGGATCCTATTAATAAGATGGCAAATCAAAATAACTACAGTGATGTTTCTTTTTTAAAAGATTTGAATGGAAAATGGAGAGTAGCGTGTCTAACCAAGTGAATTTTAGTGAAAAAGAGATGATGAAATACAGCAGAAACATCATGCTTGTAGATATTGGTGTAGAGGGACAAAGGTTACTAAAAAATTCTACTATTACGATTATTGGAGTTGGCGGTCTGGGATGCGCCTGTTCGCAGTATTTGGTTGCAAGCGGAATTGGCAACTTAAACCTCTTTGATCCTGACCAAGTTGATCTAAGCAACTTACAAAGGCAAATTTTATTCCGCGAAGAGGACTTGAATGCTTTTAAAGTCGATGCTGCAATTACATCTTTGTTGAGACTCAATCCTGATGTGAATATAAAAAAATTCAAACAAAGTTTTGAGAAAAATAATGTTCCTGATGAAATAACAAAGAGCCAAATTATTATAGATTGCTCTGATAATTTTGAAACAAGAAGGTTTATAAATAACTACTGTTTTAAAAGTAAAATACCCTTAATTTCTGGTTCATGCATTCAATGGAAAGGACAGCTTATGAAATTTGATTTTCAAAATGATAGCGCATGTTATGAATGCTTATTTGAAGATACATCTTCAGAAGACCTAAGTTGCACAGAATCAGCAATATTTTCTCCAATAGTAGGAATTATTGGGTCAATGCTAGCTTCTGAATCAATAAAAACTATTACTAAGATATCCAAGAGCTGCCAGATTTTTCAGGATTATGATTTTAAAGATAACTTAAGTAGGGAAATATCTTTTAAAAAAAATAACCTATGTAAAATTTGTGGTGAGTGATAACGATGAAAATCAGAGGATTTATAGAAGGTTTTTATAACAGAAAGCCAAAAAAAAATGATTATGGTTTTAAGAATAGTAATATTACCCATTATATTTATGCGCCAAAAGAAGATGCTTACATCAGGCAAAAATGGCGAATTCAAGACAAATCTCTTGAAGCACGAAGCATTCCTAAAAATATAGCTCAAGTATATACATTATCTCCAGGAGCAGACTTTAAAAGAAAATCTAAGAAGGATTTGAACTTTCTGCTATCAAAGTTTAATTTTGCTATTGATAAAGGATTTTCAGAGGTAGGTTTATTGTTTGATGATATTGATATAAACAAAATTGGAATAGAATCTGATGACAAGGATTTAGGTAAATTTCACGGCGAATTAATTTCAGAGGTAACTACTAAGTTGGGTCTTAGTAATGGATGGTTTTGTCCATCAATTTATTGCGAAAGCTTTTCTAAAAAAGGAATTCAGAATGATAAGTATCTCGAAGGAGTATCAGAAACCATAAATAATGATTTATTTTTTCTTTGGACGGGTCCAAAAGTAATTAGCGATTTTATTTCTCAAGATCACCTTAAAGAGTTAGGCCAAGTAATAAAGAATCCTGTGGTTATTTGGGATAATTTTTATGCAAACGATTATTGTCCTACAAGGCTTTTTTTAGGCGACATTACGGGTAGGGATTTTTTTAGAGGTAATCCTTATGGGCACGCTATAAATGGCACCGGCCTCATAAACACTGATGAATTTTTAATTAGTAAAGTTTTTAATAAGAAAAAAAAGATTAATTTACCCAGCGATCTACTGCCTTTGTTTGATAGTCCATTCAAAAATATCAATAAATCTGAAATCAATAAAATGATTAAAAATTCAAAAGATATTAAGAAAACAGTTTTTGAGACTACGGATGATAATTTGTTTTTGGAATGGAAACCTTATTTAGTGCAAGCCTTAAATGATATAGAACTATCAAAAAACATTAAAACTAAGCAGACTATTGAAACTTACTTGCATCGAAGATATTCTCCATTAGTTAGTCAGACTTTTAATAAATATTAATCACAAAGAGGTAATTATGCTGGGTAATATGATGACTGAACCTTTGCTCATATCAGGAATTCTTGAGCATGCAATTCAAAATAATTCTAAAACTGAAATAGTAAGCAAAAGAGTTGAAGGAGACATTCATAGATATTCAATTTTAGATGCTGCAAAAAGATCAAAGCAGCTTGCCAATGCCTTAGACAACTTAGGAGTTAAAGAAGGCGATGTTCTCGGCACAATGGCTGTTAATGGCTACCGACATTTTGAACTTTATTTTGGAATCTCTGGGATTGGAGCAGTATTGCATACTTTAAATCCAAGGCTTTTTCCAGAGCAGATAGATTTCATAGTTAATCATGCTGAAGATAAGTACCTTTTTATTGATCTTCCTTTTATACCAATAATTGAGGCAGTTTCTAAGAATTTGAAAAATGTGAAAGGCTTTATTGTTTTATGCGATAAAGAAAACCTTCCGAAAGATTCAAAGCTAGAAAATTTGATGTGTTACGAAGAGTTAATTAAAGAAGAAAGTGAAGAATTTGATTGGCCAACTTTTGATGAAAACACAGCATCTTCTTTATGTTATACATCTGGCACTACAGGAAATCCAAAAGGAGTTCTATATTCTCATAGATCTACAATACTTCATGCATGGTATTCAAGTGCAGGAAATGCAATGAATTTAACCTCTAAAAGTGTTGTTCTACCTGTGGTTCCTATGTTTCACGTCAATGCCTGGGGAGTTCCTTATGCAGCAAGTATGCTTGGGTGTAAATTAGTCTTTCCTGGCCCTTTCACTGATGGAGAATCTATTTACAACTTGATTAACGATGAAGGAGTTAATAATTTACTTGGTGTTCCTACAGTATGGCTTGGGCTACTCAATTATTTAGATGAAAAGGACATTACTTTAAATAATGTAAATTCAGTATTAGTAGGCGGATCTGCTGCTCCCAAGTCGATGATAAAAGACTTCCAAGAAAAACATAACGTTTTTCTTTTGCATGGCTGGGGAATGACTGAAATGAGTCCTCTAGGAACATTAAATCAAGATACAGCAGAGATGGACTTGATGGATTTAGAAGATCGTTATGAGCTTCAAACAAGTCAAGGAAGAGCAATATATGGATGTCAAATTAAAATTGTTAATGATGAGGGAGATACTTTGCCTAACGATGGGAAAACTTTCGGAAGGTTAATGGTTAAAGGTCCAGCAATAATTGAAAGATATTATAAGTCATCAGAAAGTGCTTTAGAAAATGGTTGGTTTGATACAGGAGATGTATCAACTATTTCATCAGATGGATACATGAGGATAGTAGATAGGAGTAAAGATGTAATCAAGTCTGGAGGTGAGTGGATAAGTTCTATTGATCTAGAGAATACCGCCCTTGGATGTCCCGGAGTTTTGGAAGCTTGTGTCGTTGGAGTAGCTCATGAAAAATGGGATGAAAGGCCTCTACTGTTTGTCGTTAAAAATTCTGACGAATGTACAAAAGAATCTGTTTTAGAGTTTCTTTCTGATAAAGTTGCAAAGTGGTGGTTGCCTGATGATGTGATCTTTATTGATGAGCTGCCTCATGGAGCAACTGGAAAACTATTAAAAACAGGTTTAAGAGAAGATTATAAAAATCATTTAATTTAAAAAGGAGATTGAAATGGCGGGATTAGTACCAGCAGATACTTTAAAAGATTATATAGGGAAAGATATGGGGACATCAGATTGGTTAGAAATAGATCAAGAAAGAATAAATCAATTTGCTGATGTGACGTTAGATCATCAATTCATTCATGTCGATGTAGAAAAGGCAACTCCATTATTTGGCTCCACCATTGCTCACGGTTTTCTTTCATTATCTTTGATGGCCGGAATGCCTGCCCCTCAAGTAGCTCCAGAAAATATGAAAATGGCTTTTAACTATGGTTTAGACAAGGTTAGATTTCTTACACCTGTAAATGTTGGTTCAAAGGTTCGAACAAAAGCTACCTTGTTATCTGTAGATGATAAGGGGGATGGAAGGTATTTAGTTAAAAATGAAATAAAAATGGAAATAGAGGGGCAAGAAAAACCAGCATATGTAGCTGAAGCTCTTACTATGTATGTAACTTAAACTAATTTCTTTTTTAGTATTTCATTTACTAATTTTGGATTGGCCTTGCCTTTGGATTCTTTCATTACTTGACCAACAAAAAACCCAAATAAACGATCTTTTCCAGTAAGAAATTGCTGTTTTTGATTAGGATTATCATTGATAACTTTATCTATTATCTGTTCAATTTCATTGTCATCGGATAATTGTTCCAAACCTAGGCTTTCTATGCTCTTGGATACTGAAATATCAGAATTTTCCCATATATTTTCCAAGACTTTTTTTGCTGCCTGCCCAGAGATTTTTTCTTCTTTGAGATAATTCAGTAGTTCAGCAAACTTCACCGCATCAACTTTTGAGTTCTTCGCTTCAACATCAAACTTATTCAATATGGCTGAAAAGTCTCCAAGTATCCAATTTGCCGCAAGCTTAGGATCGTCAATATTAACCAAAGTCTTCTCAAAGAAATCTGCAAGTTCTAAATCATATGTAAGATTTCTCGCATCATATTCAGAAAGACTAAATTCGCTTTTATACCTCTCTTTTTTTTCATCAGGTAGTTCTGGCAATTCTTTTTTGATCTTTAAGATTTGATCAGATGTTATTTGAATAGGGATTATGTCTGGTTCAGGAAAATATCTATAGTCATTAGCTTCCTCTTTTGATCTCATTGATCTGGTAGTGTTATTTGTAGAATCATATAATCTAGTTTCCTGAATTATTTCTTCTCCTTTTTCTAAACAAGAAATTTGGCGTTTTATTTCAAAATTTATTGCTTTTTCGACAAATTTGAAAGAATTAATATTTTTAAGTTCTGTTCTTGTTCCTAATTTTTTATCGCCCTTCTTTTTTATAGAAACATTTGCATCACACCTCATTGAGCCTTGAGACATATTCCCATCAGAAATTTCCAGAGCACAAACTATAGAATGAATTTTTTTTAAGTAAGCAACCGCCTCTTCAGAATTAGATATATCTGGCTCAGAGACAATTTCCAATAAAGGTGTGCCTGCTCTATTGAGATCGATCGCTGTTTCATTTTCAAATAGATCATGTATGGACTTACCTGCATCTTCTTCAAGGTGAGCTCTGGTGATACCTATTGTTTTAATCTCCTGATCTCCTAATTTAATTTCTATCGATCCCTTACCAACTATTGGATCGTCAAGTTGACTAATTTGATAACCTTTTGGTAAGTCAGGATAAAAATAATTTTTTCTAGCAAAACCTACTTTTTCAGCAATTTCTGCATTGATAGCAACTCCAAATTTAATAGCCTTCTCAATGACTTTTTCATTTAAGACTGGAAGAGTGCCTGGCATGCCAAGATCAACTTCGCATGCTTGCAAATTCTGATCAGATCCAAATTTAGTAGGTGCATTTGAAAATATTTTAGATTCTGAATTCAGCTGAACATGAATTTCTAGTCCAATTACACTTTCCCAGTTATTTTTCATTTTTCACCTAACTGAAATTTATTGGAAACATTTAAAAGAGAGGATTCCTCTAAAATGTTTCCTATGAACTGTATTCCAAGAGGCATCTTATTTTTTTCACCAAATGGAACAGATGTTGCCGGTAACCCACCAAGGTTTGCAGGTATAGTAAAAATATCTTGTTTATACATTTCTACAGGATCAGTTATTGAGCCTAAATCAAAAGCTTCCCCAGATGTCGTAGGCAACATTATCGAAGTAACATCTTTGAATGCATTAACAAAATCACTTGAAATTAGGCTTCTAATTTTTTGTGCCTTTTTGTAGTAAGCGTCATAAAATCCGGAGGACAGGCAATAAGTTCCGATGAGAATCCTTTTTTTTGTCTCATTTCCAAAACCTTCTCCTCTAGATTTGAAATACAGATCTTCAAGATTATCAACATTTTCAGCCCTGTATCCAAACCTGATCCCGTCATACCTAGATAAATTAGCCGAACATTCAGCTGGAGCTATTACGTAGTAAACAGGTAAAGATAATTCTAAATTTGGTAGCTCAACTTCTTTCGTCTTAATTTTTAATTTTTTTAGTCTTTCGATGGCTTTACTATAATTGTTTGATAAATCTTCATCTCCAAAAGAATTAATTAAATTAGTAACCAAACCTACAGTATGGTCAAATTTATCTGATTCACAATCCTCAGAAAAATTAGGAACCTCAGCTTTTATCGAAGTAGCATCTTTGGAGTCATATCCAGATATGAATTGAAGAGCAATTGCAGTATCTTTTATATTTTTTGCTAGTATTCCTCCCTGATCGAGGCTTGATGCAAAGGCAATCATTCCATACCTAGATACTCTTCCATAGGTTGGCTTAATTCCTGCTAAACCGCAAAAAGATGCTGGTTGTCTTATAGATCCTCCTGTATCAGTTCCAGTGGAAAAGCTACTAAAGTTTGCCGCTACAGCTGCTGCAGATCCCCCAGATGAGCCTCCAGGAGTTTTTTTTATATTGAGGGGATTTTTTACTGCGCCATAAAAGCTTGTTTCATTTGATGATCCCATAGCAAATTCATCCATGTTTGCTTTTCCTAAACAAATTGATCCAGCTTGTTCTAACTTTTCCACAACCGTAGCAGAGTAAGGAGGATAAAAATTATCCAACATTTTTGATCCGCAAGAAGTCTTGATTCCCTGAGTACAAAAAATGTCTTTGTGTACCATAGGTATTCCATTTAAGGTCATATTATTTTGACTATTATTAGATTCGTCAGATTTTTTTGCTTTTGCAATCGCTTTTTCAAAATCAGTAGAGACAAAAACATTTAGATTTTCGTTATTCTCTATGACTGAAATATAATTTTCCACAAGCTCTACTGAAGAAAATTTCTTTTCTCTTAAGCCTTCTATCTGCTCTTGAAGAGTTAAAGTTTCTAAATCCATTTATTCGATAACCTTTGGTACAAGGTAAAATCCATCCTCTGTTTTATTGGAAGTTTTTTGAAGACTTTCTCTATTTATGTCCCTAGAAACTTTATCTTCTCTTAAATTAAAATTATCTTTAATTGGATGACTTAATTCTTCTATCTGATCACAATCAATTTTATTAATTTCATCAATCATATTCATTGTCAAATTAAGATCTTCCTTCAGTTTATCTTTAAGATTATCGTCGATTTTAATCTTAGATAGCTTTGAAAGATTTTCTAAAGTCTTATCGTTTATTGTCATTTACTCAAATTTTATTTTATTGCTATTTCTTGCTCCATCGACATAGCATTGATACGATTTGCTTATAAAGCGAGAAACTAATGGTACTAAAATATTTTAGAGGATTATACTCCAATGACTTATCAATAGATCTAGGAACAGCAAATACTCTTGTTTATGTTCGAGATAAAGGGATAGTGCTTAATGAACCCAGCGTTGTTGCCATTAGAAAAACAGAAGGGGCTCGAACAGTAGTTGCCGTTGGCACTGAAGCAAAAAGGATGCTTGGAAGAGTTCCAGGAAATATTGAAGCAATAAGGCCTTTAAAAGATGGAGTAATAGCCGACTTCCAGGTCACTGAGAAAATGCTACAACATTTTATTCAGCAAGTGCATGGTGATAATTTTATGAGACCTAGTCCAAGAATCCTTGTTTGTGTTCCTTGTCAGTCGACGCAAGTCGAGAGAAGAGCAATTAGAGAGTCTGTACTTGGAGCTGGGGCAAGAGAAGTAAGATTAATAGAAGAACCGATGGCGGCAGCAATAGGCGCTGGACTGCCTGTCGAAGAAGCTTTTGGATCCATGGTAGTTGATATAGGTGGCGGTACAACTGAAGTTGCAATTCTAGCTCTAAATGGAGTCGTATATTCTAATTCGTTGAAAACGGGAGGAGATAGGCTAAATGAATCTATAATTTCATATCTCAGAAGGAAATATGGAATCTTGATTGGCGAATCTACCGCTGAAAGGATAAAAGAGACTATCGGTTGTGCAACTCCCGAAAGCGAGCTACAAGAGATGGAAATTCGGGGACGTAATCTAGCCGAAGGGGTTCCTAATACTTTGTCTATTTCCAGTTTAGAAGTATATGAAGCAATGTCTGGTCCATTATCTTCAATTTTACAAGCAATCAAAAATGGTCTTGAACAATCCCCACCAGAGCTAAGTTCAGATATCTCAGAAAGAGGCATTGTTTTGACTGGAGGAGGTGCTCTGCTAAGAGACCTAGATGTAATGATTTCAGAGCAAACCGGTATTCCAGTTATTCCAGCAGATGATCCTCTTACTTGCGTCGCAAGAGGGGGTGGTGTAGCCCTGGAAATAATGGATAAATATGATATTGACCTATTATCAACTGATTAGATAATTTTTTTATGGCCAAGGAGCATAAACAAGCTGTAATTGCTCAAAAAGCTATTTTTACAACAGGCTCTATGAGGCTCTCTCGAGTCATTCCTTCTATTCTATTTGCAATCCTAATTCTTGCAGCTGATGTTAGCTTAAATCTAGGCGAAAGAATAAAGATTTATGTTGGTCTTGCCTCTGAACCTATTATTTTTATACCTCAAATTTTAAATGAAGGTTGGACTTCTTTTTCCGATTATTTTGAAGATAGGGAAATTTTACAAAGTGAAATACTTGAACTGAAAAAAGATGTAGATGCACAAAGATTTAACCTTTTAAATTATGAAAAGATTTTACAAGAAAATATTGAACTTAAAAAATTACTAGGATATTTAGAGCAAACTACTAAGAAAAATTACATCTACGGCGAAATCGAAGAAATAAATTTTGCTCCAAAACCATCAATGACTGTGGGGATTGGCAAAAATAAAAAACCTGATCAAATGATTGCCTTCAATTGGACAGGATTGATTGGATCGGTCGAGCTATCAGCAGGTTCCAAAGTAGAAATTAAGCCGATCTTCGCTAAAGATTCTCAAATTCCTATAAGAAATAGAAGGACAAATTCAAATATGATTTTGGTTGGAACCGATGTGCCACAGAACTTTTTAATTAAAGGATTAAAGAAAAATGAAGATATTGTTCCTGGCGACAAGCTTGTGACATCTGGTCTTGGTAAAAAATATCCTAAAGGCATTGAAGTTGGAACAGTAAACAAAATCTCAGCAATATCAAACAATGAATTTCTGGAAATAGAGGTCCTGGGGACCTCAGAATTCAATTCCGGTGATCAAATATTGTTAACTTTACCCTGATGGCATATTTTTCAACAAGAAATCCTAATAAAACACTCTCAACTCAGCTAGCAATTGGTATTTCTCTAATTTCTGGAGTTTTTTTTCAATCTCTTTTAAATTTCTTTTCTTTTGAAATTTATGGATCTTCCATTCCAGTTACTCTGATGACTCTTATTTACTGGAATATTGCTCTACCAAAAAACATTGGTCTTGTTTGGTCTTTTATTTCAGGAATCTTGCTGGATTTGAACTTAGGGTACTTTCTTGGAACCCATGTAATTTTATTTTTATTTATTTCTTATTTGACACAGAGATATTTTCATAGAATTAGAGCTATGTTTCAGATACAACAATCCATCTTAATAGCAAGTATCGTTTTCCTTTATTTAGTAATTCTTTATATATTTTTTCAGGGGTTTAGTTTTTTTGTTTTCTTGGCGATTGCACTTAACAGTATTATTTCAGCTGTAATTTGGCCAATATTGTTTGGTTTATTGAGACTTATCAGAAGAAAATATACCTATGCATAAACCAAAGAGGCAACTCCTAGGAAAGTAAAAAAGCCTACTACATCTGTAACTGTCGTAACTATCACTCCACCGCCGATAGCTGGATCAAATTTTAATCTTCTTAAAATAAGAGGAATAGAAATTCCTGATATTGCAGCAGCAATTAAATTAATTGTCATTGAAAAAATGATTATCAAAAAAATATTGAAGTCTTGGAACCAAAAAGAAGCAATAAACCCTAATATGACTGACCAAAAAAGACCATTCCAAAAAGAAACGATCAATTCCCTTGAAAATATCCATCTAACATTTCCTGAAACTATTTGGCCTAATGCTAAACCTCTTACTGTAATAGCTAGAGTTTGCGTTGCAGCAACACCGCCCATACTGGCAATTATTGGCATTAATACTGCAAGAAATATGACTTTTTCAATAGTTTCTTGAAAAAGATTTATTACTGAAGATGCTAAAAGTGCAGTAATAAGGTTAGCTCCCAACCATAATCCTCTGGACCTAAGAGCTGAAAAAGTTTCTTGAAAGGTATCTCTACTTAATCCAGAAATTTGCCTGAATGGTAAATCAACCTCATCTTTAATTGAATCAATAACATCATCAATAGTAATTCGTCCAAGAAGTTCTCCATCATCATTGATCACGGGAGCAGAAATAAGATGATTACCTTCAAATAATCTATCAACTTCTCTCTCAGAACTTGTAACAAGCAAAGAGTCAAATTTTCTCACCATTAGGTCTTCAGCTTTCTCCGAGCTTTTAGAAGATAAAATTTTTGTAAGGGGCAAATTACCCCTTAAAATGTTATTCCTATTCACAACAAAAACTTTATCCATATCATGAGGAAGTTCATCTCTAATCCTAAGGTATCGCCTTATAACCTCAATAGTGTGAGAAGGTCTGACCACTACAACATCAGGATTCATCATCCTTCCAGCGGTGCCTTTCGCAAATGAGAGATCTTTGCTTACAAGCTCTCTGTTTTGAGCTGACATAGCTTTTAAAACATCCCCAATTACCTTTTCTGGCAGTCCTTGGATAATTTCGACTATTTCATCTGCTTCTAGCTTTTCAGTAACTTGAGCAACTTCGGTTGCATCCATTGAAGAGAGGAAAAATTCTCTTACCTCTTTGGATAGCTCATTCAATACTTCTCCTTCAACGTTTACATCTACAAGCTCCCATAAAATTCTTCTATTATTGGGACTGCTTGACTCTAAAGTAGATGCAATATCAAAAGGCGACATGCTATTAAACATACCCCTAATGAGTTCAAATCTTTTTTTTGTGAGTTGTTTTTGAATCTCTTCCGAGAGAGAAATATTGTTTCCTTGGATCATCTAAAGAGATTTTAAGCTAAGTTTTCTCCTAAATATATTTGCCGAACAATATTATTTTCTTTTATTTGGTTAGGGCTTCCCGACGCAATTATTTTTCCATTATTTATTACTGAAATATTATCGCAAATATCCATTGTTGCTTGTGCGTTATGATCACTAATAACCACTCCAACATTTTTGGAGCGTAATTTAGAAATAATAATTTTTATTTCATTTATTGTTAAGGGATCAATTCCTGCAAAAGGCTCATCTAACAAAATGAACTTAGGTTCAAGAGCAAAAGCTCTAGCTATTTCTAGTTTTCTTCTTTGTCCACCTGACAGGTTTTCAGAGATTTGCTTCTCTAAATCAAACAGATCAAATTCAACCATTAGACTATTGTATTTATTTTCTATTTCATTTTTTTTGAACTTAGTCTGAAGAGCTGCTTTGATGTTATCCGCAACTGATAGCTTTCTAAAAACAGATGATTCTTGAGGCAAATAAATTATCCCTTTTGAAGCTCTGAAAGAGATATCCTTAAAAGTAATATCATCTTCGCAAAGAAAAATTTTTCCTGAAGTTGTCATCTCTAGTCCAGAGATGATTGAAAACAAAGTTGTTTTTCCTGCGCCATTAGGTCCGAGAAGACCAAATACCTCTGAGCTTTTTATTTGAAGATCTATTCCATGCAAGATTTCTTTCTTTTTGAAACTTTTTTTAATATTTTTAAGTTCAAGAGTTTCCACTTTTGATCCTTAAATTTTCCGAATTTAAAACAGTATTATTTTTATAGTCAAAGATAATATCTTCACCGGATATATTTTTGCCATCAATTAAAATATTTGATGTTCCTGAAAGATACAAAAGCTTTTTATTTAGATCTATTTTAATTTCATTGGAAGAACCTTCAAATACATCCTTTTTTTCAAAACTTATCGGCGCTCCAGACAAAGAGATTAAATCACTTGATAGCGAAACCTCTCTTCCTGAAAAGCTAATTTCGTTATGATTCAAATTAAGGTTTTGTGAACTTAAATATTCTTTATCAATATCTATAAATACACTTTCTGCAAAAAGGTCTATCGCCTCTTTATCTTTGATGATGCTCACATTTATTTTTTCTTTAAGGTCTAATTGATTATTTTCATAGAAAAAATCACCTTTTTCTGCTGATAACTTAACTAAATAACTATCACTATTTTTAATCTCAATTTTTGGCCTGAATATAGACAAGTTATTGGAGTCAGAAAGAGCATTAATCATCTCGCTTTTGATAAGATAAAAAATTTCTTTGTTCTTTGAGGTAGACCTGATCTCTATTTCTTTTGCATTAAATATCGATGAACTATTTTCTTTAGAAGAATAAGATTCATTTTCAACTGTAATAAAAAGGAATGAGGCTGCAAGCGAAACAGCTAAGATACAATAAACAACTAAACGCCATCCCATTAAAACACTCTGGATTCATTTAGCTCATGCATTCTTATAACCCCAACAACTTTTTTATGATTTTTTACAACAAGGCTATATATTTTATTCTTGGACATAATCTCTCTAGCTAAATAGGCATTTTTATCATGCTCAATACTTTTGAAAGATTTTGTCATTACTTTTGAAATTGATAATTTTCTGATGTCTATTTTTTTATTTAAAGTTCTTCTTAAATCACCATCAGTGAATATTGCATTAATGGTTTTCTTCGAATTTTCTACTAAACAAAATCCCAAGCCAAATTGTGTGATGACTTTAATTGCATCCAAGATAGTAGTGCTTTCTTTTACTATCGGTATTTTTTTGATATCGATCATTAAGTCTTTAGAGAGGAGAAATCTTTTGCCTAACTTCCCACCTGGATGATTTTCCGCAAATTCTTTTGGACTGAAACTATTATTTTTCAACAATGAAATTGATATAGCATCTCCCAACATGAGCATGAATGAAGTGCTTGTAGTTGGTGCCAAATTATTTGGGCAAGCCTCTTTATCTACTTTTGCCTCTAAGTGGACCAGAGATTTTTTGGCGATAGAGGACTCTTCATTTCCCGTAATCGAAAGAATATTTTTTGTCTTTCTCAATAGGCCGCCAAGTATCAGAACAATTTCATCGGTTTCCCCAGAATTTGAAATTATGAGAATTCCATCACTCTTTGAAATAGCTCCAAGATCACCATGACTAGCTTCAGAAGGATTTATAAAAAAAGAAGGAGTCCCAGTGCTTGATAAAGTTGATGAAATCTTTGCAGCAATATGGCCTGATTTTCCCACACCCATTAAAACTAATTTACCTTTAAGATTCTTTATATGACTACAAATCAGATTAAAATCATTCTTAGAAAGATTATCTAAAGATTGATTTATTGATGAGATCTCATCTTTAAAAGTTTTTTTTGCATGAATGAAAAAGTTATCTGCAGTCATTTTTTTTAAATTTCAGTAAAGAACATATAGTAAACTTACATCTCATGATAAGGAAACTTGGCTCACAAATTAATTTTATATTAATTGCATTGATCTTTTTAATTCATCCTGCAATTGCAGATAATGAGTTAGAAGATTATGTCAACAGTCAGCACGAAAAAATATTCAAATTCTTAAAAGATAACGCAGAGATGTTAAGCAAAAATAACCGAATTGATCTTATAGAAAAGGAATTTTCAGGGCTAATTTCTGTCAGCGAAATATCAAAACGGGTTATGGGTAAAAAGTATTTCACTATTGCCTCACAGGAACAAAGAAAAAGATTTAATGATAAATTCAAAGAAACTTTCTTTAATACTTATTCCAGTGCTTTAAGCAATTTGGAGGATCAAAAGATTGAAGTGATCGGTCATGCTCATCCAAAAGATACGCCAAACGCAGCAATTGTAAGAGTAAGAATTACGGCAGGTGGTGACGCTTACGAACTTACCTATCAAATGATTAAAAAGAACGATAAGTGGGGTGTCATCAATATTATTTTTAGCGGAGTAAATATTGTTTCCATTTTTAAGACTCAATTCTCGTCACTAGCTAAAGAAAATAATCTTGAAGTTTCTTCTTCTCTTCTCTCTGCTGCTCTTGAAGGAGATAATGAAATACTTTTACAAAATGCTAGAAAAGCATTTGGTCTGGACTTAGACAAAGTAATAGATAGTTGGGAAATTTCAGATATTAGACAGAACTCATAAATGGATAAATTGCTAGTAGAGGGCGGTTTTGAGCTTAACGGCTCCATCAAATCATCTGGAGCAAAAAACTCTGCCTTACCTATTCTTGCTTCATCGATACTCCTTGATGATCCAATAATTATTAAAAATATCCCTCATCTTAATGATGTCACAACCATGCTTGAACTGCTTGGTTCAATGGGTGTAGATATGACCTTATCTGAGGATATGGAGGTGGAACTAGATCCTTCTGGCTTGAATGATGTTGGTGCAAGATATGAGCTGGTAAAAACGATGAGAGCTTCTGTTCTTGTTTTGGGACCACTTTTAGCAAAAACTGGATACGCTAAAGTAGCTCTACCAGGAGGATGTGCAATTGGGAGCCGTCCGGTAAATCTCCATATTGATATCATGAAAAAAATGGGCTCACAAATTTTCATAAAAGATGGATATATAGAGGCAAAAACCAATGGTCGGCTAAAGGGTTGTGAGTTTCACTTTGAACTTGTTAGTGTTACAGCAACTGAGAATGCTCTCATGGCCGCAAGTTTGGCAGATGGAATTACAATCCTAAAAAATTGCGCAAGGGAGCCCGAGGTATCTGATTTAGCAATTTGTTTGAATGATTGTGGTGCAAAAATATCAGGGATTGGATCTGATGAGCTTGTCATTGAAGGAGTCAAACAACTTCACGGAACCTCTTTCTCAATAATGCCTGATAGAATCGAAACTGCAACCTATTTAGTTGCAACTACTATGACGGGTGGTGAAATTACTGTTCATAACTGTCAACCAAACTCCTTGAGTGCAGTAATTACTAAATTAGAAGAGGCCGGGGCAAGTATAACTTGTAGTAATGATCAAATTAATTTAAAAATGAAAGAAGATATTCCTAAATCGACTTCTCTTAGTACGGCGCCTTTTCCTTCATTTCCGACAGACATGCAAGCACAATTCATAGCTCTTAATGCTATTTCAAGTGGCTCTGCAACTGTCACTGAAACTGTTTTTGAAAATAGGTTTATGCATGTTAATGAACTTATCAGAATGGGAGGAGATATAGAGCTGAGAGGGAACACTGCTTTCATAAAGGGAAAAGGTAGAAAATTAATAGCTGCTCCAGTAATGGCAACCGATTTAAGAGCTTCAGCTAGCCTGGTATTGGCAGGTCTTGTTGCTACAGGAGAAACTTTAGTCGATAGGATCTACCATATTGATAGAGGTTACGAGAGAATTGAAGAAAAACTTAAGCTTTTGGGAGCAAAGATAGAAAGGATTTCAGCATGATATTAATTGGGTTGCCAAAAGGAAGAATTTATAAGGAAATAAGTCAATTACTTAAGGACTCAGGAATCACTTTAAAAGAAGATAAAAGAAAATTAATTTTTGGCTCATCAGAACAAAATATTCAATTTTCTATTCTTCGAGGCTGGGATATTCCTAAGTTTGTAAGTTACGGTGCCGTTGATATTGGCATTGTTGGAAAAGATGTTCTTCTTGAAACAGAAGACAAAAATTTCTTTGAAGTCCTAGATTTAAACATTGGAAAATGCAGATTATCTTTAGCCGCAAAGGAAAAAAAGATCAGCGAATTGGCTGGCTCCACAATAGCTTCAAAATTCTCTAAAGAAACAAATAATTTTTTATCAGAAAATTTCATAGATGCTGAAATAATTGAATTAAAAGGGTCTATTGAAATAGCACCAATCCTCGGAATATCCGACTTCATTGTCGATCTTGTAAATACTGGTAGTACTTTGAAAGAAAATGGATTAAAAGAACTTAAAGTTTTAAAGGAGATTTCAACTAGGCTAATCGTAAATAAATCAAAATTTAGAACAAAAAATAAAGAAATTAAAAAATTTATTCAAAGGATTAAGAGTGATTAAGAATATTGAAAATTCTTCTTTGAAAGAATATTTGTTAAATGAAAAAAATCTTCAGAAGGAAAATGGTATTGAAGATGCTGTCAGAAAAATAATTTTGGCAGTAAAAGACTCTGGAAATGAATCTTTACTTTCATGCATAAATAAATATGAAGAAAAAAATCTTAAATCTGTAGATGAGGTTTTGTTTGATCAAAATTACTTAGAGGATAAGTTTAATTCTCTGAATGATAAAAATAGGGATATGTTGGTTTATATGGCTGACAGAATAGAAAAATTTCATAATAAAGACATTGAAGTATTCAAAGAATTTGAAGATGACTCAGTAGAAAAATATGGCTATTTTTTGAGGCCTATAGAGAAAGTAGGTCTTTACGCTCCTGGAGGAAAAGCACAGTATCCTTCTTCTATTCTAATGACAGGAGTATTAGCTAAGTTAGCAGGAGTAAATGAGATAACAGTTATGTTTCCAGGAAAAATAGATGACTTAGACCTTATGTTCGCATCATCTCATTTAATTGGAGCAAAAAGAGTAATTAATTCTGGAGGAGCACATACTTTAGCTGCTATCGCATATGGGACTGAGAGCATTGAAAGCGTTGATAAAATATTTGGACCAGGAAATAGCTATGTATCAGAAGCAAAAAGACAGCTTTTTGGCGAGGTAGGAATTGATTCGCTAAATGGACCGTCAGAAGTTGCAATTATTGTCGATGAAAATTCATCAATTGAATATGCAGTGAGGGATTTTTTAGCTCAAGCTGAACATGGCGAGGATTCAAGATGCTTCTTAATTCATTTGCCTGGTTTTGACTTGAATTTATTTAAACAATCGTTGGAAAAGAATTTATCTAAATCAAAGAGAAAAGGTATTATAGATAATGCTTTGATAAATTGCTGCTCAATTGATGCTTGTTCATTGGAGCATGCTATTTCATTATCAAATTTAATTATCCCCGAACATTTAGAAATTCTTATTGATGATATTGATTTGGATCAGATACCTGAAATTCAAGCTGGTGCCATCTTTATTGGAACTGAGTCATCTGCTGTAATGGGAGATTATTGTGCAGGACCATCACATGTTATTCCTACTGGGGGCCAAGGACGATATAGTTCACAAGTTTCATTGAATGACTTTTATGTAAAAACTTCCTTCGTGGTTGCCACAAAAAACTCATATAAGAAAAATGGGTATAAAGCTCTTCTTGAAAAGTCTATTAGCATTGCAGAAAGTGAGGGTTTATTTGAGCATGCTAATGCTTTGAAAGAGAGAGATAATTAGTTATCTCATTCACCTTTAACGATTTCGAAATAACTCTCAGATACAACATCAATTGGAATTGCAAAATTCAAGCCTTGATTTCCACCAGTTGTAGATTCTATAAAATTAATAATTCCTAATAAGTTTCCCCTAGTATCAACTAGTGCACCACCTGAATTACCAGGATTTATAGAAGCATCGGTCTGTATGAAAGAACCTTCTTTATTGATAAACTTTCTCCCAATTGCTGAAATTATTCCCATACTGACAGATTGACCAAGTCCTTGTGGATTGCCAATCGCAAAAACAGTTTCACCAATATTGATTTCTTCTATTCTTCTTTTTCTTTGTATCGGAAAGATCTCTACATTTTCCTCAACTAATTTTAAAACTGCTAAATCGTTGTCTCTGTCAATACCAATGATTTCAACCTCGTGATTTGAGCCATCATAGAGTTCTATAAGAAGTTTTTGTTTTAATTGAATAGAATTATTTAATACGTGTAGATTAGTTATTATATGACCATCCTTATCAAAGATGACTCCAGATCCATCTGGGAAAAACCCTGTTTTAATGACTTGTTTCCATCTTCTGAGCCCCAACGAGGGAGTTTTTTCTTGCCACTCTCGCCAGCGACGAAGGCTCCAAATATTTACAACAGATGATGCAGATTTTTCAAAGTTAAAGACATTTGAAGAATTATCATTTTTGCCGCCTAGTCCCATAAAAGCCAGAAAACCATATCCAGCTAAAGTTCCTAATAATATCCATATAGATAGAGTATAAAAAGAGCGCATTTTTTATTATTCAGAGTTGTAAATTATAACCTCTCTAATGTATCATTCACGCGCTTTGTGCGTTAATTATGGATACAAAATCATATAAATTAGAACCCTCGGATAAAAGCTGGTTGTTAGTAGACGCTTCAGATAAAACATTAGGTCGTTTAAGTACTTACATCGCTAAAATTCTAATGGGAAAAAATAAACCTGAGTATACTCCTCATAATGATGTCGGTGACTATGTTGTTGTTATAAATGCTGAAAAAATTAAAATTACAGGTAACAAAAACGAACAAAAGATGTATTACAGACACACGGGTTATCCTGGTGGAATTAAGTCCCAAAGCTTTAATGACCTAGTTTCTACTTATCCAGATAGAATAATCACCTCGGCAGTTAAAGGTATGTTGCCAAAAAATAAACTCTCAAACTCTGTGATAAAAAAACTAAAAGTTTATAAAGGCGAGATTCATCCTCACAGTGCTCAAAATCCAGTTAAAAAGGAATTTTAGAAAATGAGCGATAATAAGTTTTACTCTACCGGTAGAAGGAAAACCTCCACAGCTAGGGTTTATCTTAGTTCGGGGGAAGGCTCCATATTAGTTAACGATCTACCATTAGAAGAATATTTTGGCCGTGAAGTAGCTAGAATACTCGTTAAACAACCGATAAAACTTGTTGATATGGAAGGAAAAATAGACTTAAAAATTTACGTTTCTGGCGGAGGGTATTTTGGTCAGGCAGGGGCAATTAGACATGGTCTTTCAAGGGCCCTTGTTAAGTATGATGAGTCTTTAAAGTCAATTCTTAAAGAAGCCGGTTTTCTTACAAGAGACTCAAGGAAAGTTGAAAGGAAAAAGGTCGGTTTAAGAAAAGCTCGAAAAGCACCTCAGTTCAGCAAAAGATAGACTTTATGCAACCGAATTCTCCTCCGAACCCAATAAGGCGACAATTACTTACATCAATCACATCCTTGTTAGGATTTGTTGGAGTGATTTTTGCAGCTATACCTTTTTTAAGTGCATTTAAGCCCAGCGCTCGAGCTGAGGCTGCAGGAGCGCCAGTAAAAGTTAACATAGGCAAGCTATCTCAAGGTGAACTAATGACCGTAGAATGGAGGGGAATGCCTGTATTTGTTTACAAGGTTTCAAACGAAGCCCAAAACGTATTATCATCAGATAAAAATAAGCTTGCTGATCCAAATTCTGCACAAGAACAACAACCTCAATATGCGAAAAACGATACTAGATCTAGAAAAGAGGGTATAGCAGTCTTAAAAGGAGTTTGCACCCATTTAGGTTGTGCTCCAAAGTTTTATCCCGAAGCTATCTCCCAGGATTTCGATCCTAATTGGCAGGGGGGTTTTTTCTGTCCATGTCATGGATCAAAGTTTGATCTTGCTGGAAGAGTTTATGCCAATGTTCCTGCCCCAACCAACCTTGAAGTCCCACCTCATTATTTTGAATCCGATTCCATGTTGGTAATTGGATCCGATGGAGCGAGTTAATGGCAACTGATACTAGAACGAAACGACTTCTCAATTGGGTTGATTTTAGATTCCCTTTGACTGAAGTTTTTGAAAGGCATTTATCTAAATATCCTGCACCCACTAACCTCAATATTTGGTATCTTTTTGGATTCCTTCTTATTGTTGTTTTAGCGATGCAAATTGTCACAGGTTTGTGGCTTATGATGAATTACACAAACTCAGCTGAAGAGGCTTTTTCTTCGGTGGAATACATCATGAGAGATGTGGAGTATGGGTGGCTTATCCGATACATGCATGCTGCAGGTGCTTCAGCATTCTTTGCCCTGATCTATTTACATATGTTTAGAGGGATGATGTATGGTTCTTATCAAAAACCAAGAGAGCTAATATGGCTTGGAGGATGGTTTACTTACCTCATTCTCATGGCAGAGGGCTTTACAGGATATGTTCTGCCTTGGGGTCAAATGTCTTTTTGGGCAGCCCAAGTGATCATTTCTCTGTTCAGTTCAATTCCTGTTGTAGGTGAAGATCTAGCCACATGGATAAGAGGCGATTACTTAGTTTCTGGGATAACCCTCTCAAGACTTTTCGCTTTTCACGTTGTACTTCTTCCAATATTACTCATTGCAATTGTCTTCTTTCATATTCTTGCTCTCCATGAAATTGGTTCAAATAATCCTGATGGAATAGATGTTAAAAAACACCTTGACGAAGATGGTGTCCCTTTAGATACAAAACCATTTTTTCCTTACGATATCAGCCACGATATATTTGCACTTGGAGTATTTCTTATCATCTTCTGTTCTGTTGTCTTCTTCTTTCCAACAGGAGGTGGATATATTATTGAATATGTTAATTATGAGCCTGCTAACCCTTTGTCTACACCTGCCCACATTGTTCCATCTTGGTATTACACACCTTTTTATGCCATGTTGAGAGCCGTTGATTTTCCTCTATTTGGACTAACTGCCAAATTTCTTGGATTTGCAACTATGATGGCAGCAGTCGCTATCTTTGCTGTTCTTCCTTGGCTTGATAGAAGTCCAGTAAAATCGATCAAATATAAAGGAATCTTCAGTAAGACTTTCCTTGGAATTTTCGTTGTAAGTTTTTTTGCTCTTTGTTACTTGGGCATGGTTCCCCCAACAGAAACAAAAACGCTTTTATCTAAAATTTTCACTATAGGTTATTTCTCTTACTTTCTCCTTATGCCTATCTATACAAGAATAGAAAAATGTAAGCCCGTTCCGGAGAGAGTAGCTCAGGTATGAGCCTCTTAGCACTTTTAGCTATTTCATTTTTTTCGGGGCTTTCCTTTACAGCTAGTGAGTATAAATGCGGCTCAATTGAGTGCTATGAATTCAGCGCTGACACAAAAGATAAAGAGTCTCTTCAAAGAGGTCTATCAGCATATATGAACTATTGTTATGGATGTCACTCTCTTAAATACTCACGCTATAAAAGAGTTGCTGAAGATCTTGCAATCCCTCTGGATATCTTTGAGCAAAACTTGATATTTGACGATTCTAAGATAGGCGATTTAATGCAAATAAGTCTCAATGAATCAAAAGCTATAGAACTACTAGGTGCTAAACCTCCTGATTTAACTCTTGAAGCTAGATTAAGATCGCCAGAGTGGATATATACTTATCTTGATACTTTTTATGAAGATTCCTCTAGGCCATATGGAGTCAATAATAAAGTTTACGTTAACGTTTCCATGCCACATGTCTTAGAAGATATTCAATCAGAACTATCGGAAGAGGATTATGATAGATATATTGCTGACATAACAAACTTTCTTACATATGTATCCGATCCATCAGCTGAAACGAGAAAACAACTTGGCATATATGTTATTCTTTTCCTTTTAATTTTTACTGCTTTTGCTTATCTCGTCTATAGAGAGTTTAAAAAAGATTTAAAATAGATTTATAAAATGACAAGTTTATTAGGCAAGAGATCCTCAATGGTCTTATTTCATGATGAAATTGGACATCAAAGCCATAAAGTAAGAATAGTATTATCAGAAAAGGGTATTTCCGCCGACCTTGAGGCTCTAGATCCTGAAAACCTCCCAAAAGAAATTCTGGAAGTTAATCCAAAAGGGTTCCTTCCTTTGCTATTAGATAGAGAACTAGCTTTGTATAAATCCCAATTAATAGTTGAGTACTTAGATGAGAGATTTCCTCATCCCCCTTTGCTACCTGTTTATCCTGTGTCAAGAGCTCAAACTAGATTAATTCTTCATAGAATAGAGGAGGAATGGACCCACCATTTAGACATTCTGGAGGATATATCCTCTACAACTGCAAAAAAAAATACTTCAAGAAAGGAGCTCAAAAAAAATATCACTAATTCAATGATGCTTTTTGATGGATCTGAATATTTTCGAAGCGAAGAATTCTCTGTCTTAGATGCGACAATAATTCCTATTCTGATTAGGTTAAAATTTCTTGGAGTTGATATTCCAAATAATAAATCAACTAAGAATATGCATGAATATACAGAAAGAATGGTTGAAAATGAACTTGTTCAAAATAGTTTGACACTTCGTGAAAAAGAATCCTTTTTTACTGATTAAGTTAACCTTGTTTTACGCCATTAGAATCTATTGAAAATTTTAAAGGCTTAAAATAAATAAAACTTTCTTTAATTTCATACTTGCCAAGTAATCCAGGAAAATTAGAAGATCTACCTCTAATTTTTGTTCCAAAAAAGAAAATATCAAAGCCAGCCGAAAAAGCAATTTTTTCGTTCACATCCAATTGAGAAATGATTTTTTCAAAGACATTCATCCTGTTTAACAAGACCGGATATTCAAAGCCTTCAACTTTATTCAGCTCACTAAGACTCAATTCTGTATTCCAAACATCTATTGATTTTGGATAAGTTAAAATCTCTGCATCAAAAATCAGATTGTAGCGGATAGCAGGAATAATTCTTTTTGTTTCATTCGGTGAGGCATCAATAAATATCTTATCAATATCTTTTCTTTTACGAG
>CABZTA010000002.1 GCA_902528485.1 uncultured SAR86 cluster bacterium | reverse complement strand
ATTATAGACAATCGTTATAATGGAAATTTTAGGTTCAGACACTTTTTTTTAGAATCTAACTTTAGGATAATTCTTTTCATACCATTCGTAGGTATCTTTTAGACCATTTTCTAGATCAATTTTATGCCTCCATCCTAGAGCATTAATTTTTGATACGTCCAATACTTTTGTCAAAGTTCCATCAGGTCTAGTTTTGTCATAAACAATATTTCCTTTAAAGTTAGTAACTGAAATTAATTCATCAATTAAATTATTTATTGAAATTTCTTGACCTGTTCCAACATTTATATGGGACATTGAAGGATCTGTACATTTCATATAGTCATTTTTTGAAAGATTCATTATAAAAAAACATGCCTCTGCAAGGTCATCTACATGAAGAAATTCCCTTCTTGGTTTCCCAGTACCCCAAACTTCAACTGATTTTAAATTGTTTCTTTTTGCGTCATGAAATTTATTTATTAGAGCAGGTATTACATGACCATTTTCTAAATTAAAATTATCATATGGACCGTAAAGATTTGTTGGCATTATACTTCTGAAGTCTGTATTGAATTGTATGTTAAATGCCTCCGACAATTTTATTCCAGCGATCTTGGCAAGCGCATACCACTCATTGGTTATTTCCAATTTACCAGAAAGTAATTGATCTTCCTTTATTGGACTTTCAGTAAATTTGGGATAGATGCAAGATGAACCTAAGAATAGAACTTGTTTAACATCTTTTTCATATGCCTGAGAAAGAATATTAGATTGAATGTAAAGATTATTTATCAGGAAATCGACTGGATATTGAGAATTTGCTCCAATTCCTCCAACTTTTGCAGCAGCGATGATAACTTTATCTATAGTATTTTTGGAAAAAAAATCTTTTACTTGATCTTGGTTGGTTAGGTCAAGGTCTTCCTTCTTAACTGTAAGAATATTATTAAAACCTTTGCTTTTGAAATTTCTTACAATTGCAGAGCCTACCATTCCACCGTGGCCTGCGATGAAAATATTATCTTTTAATTCAAGCGACATTAGCTATTTTTGTTCAATAAAAGTTCTGATTCAGCTAACTTGAGATCATTTATCATCATTTCGGATATCATCTCATCTAAAGAAATTTTTGGCTCCCAACCTAATTCTTTTTTTGCCAAAGAAGAATCGCCAAGTAAATTTTCTACTTCTGTTGGTCTAAAGTATCTTTTATCAACTTTTATGATCTCATCACCTTTTTTGAGATAATTATTTTTACTTTTTATATCTTCAATTACACCTACTTCATTTTCGTTGTCTCCCTTGAAGGTAATTGATATTCCTATTTCTTTAGCTGCAAATTTTATGAAGTCCCTCACTGAATACTGTTTACCTGAAGAAATAACATAATCTTTTGGCGTTTCTTGTTGAAGCATCAACCATTGCATCTCAACATAATCTTTGGCATGTCCCCAGTCCCTCAAAGAGTTGAGGTTTCCCATATATAAGGATGATTCTAAGCCATGAAAAATTCTTGCAAGTCCTCTGGTGATCTTTCTTGTAACAAAAGTTTCTCCTCTTCTTGGAGATTCATGATTAAAAAGAATTCCATTGCAGGCAAACATATCATAGGCTTCGCGATAGTTGACAACTATCCAATATCCATAGAGCTTGGCTACTGCGTATGGTGATCTTGGATAAAAGGGTGTATTTTCTTTTTGAGGTGTCTCTTGAATTAAGCCATACAACTCTGATGTAGATGCTTGGTAAAATTTAGTCTTTTTTTCTAAACCTGCTTGTCTTATTGCTTCAAGAAGCCTAAGGGTTCCTAAAGCATCAACCTGCGAGGTATATTCTGGAATCTCAAAACTTACAGCAACATGAGATTGTGCTCCTAAATTATAAATTTCATCGGGTTGTATTTTTTGAACAAGGCTATTTAAGTTTGAAGAGTCAGTAAGATCACCATAGTGCAAGAAAAAATTTCTTGAATCTATATGAGGATCTTGATAGATGTGATCTATTCTTGCTGTGTTCAGAGAAGATGATCTTCTTTTTGTTCCATGCACTTCATATCCTTTTTGAATCAACAATTCAGCTAGGTATGAACCATCTTGACCCGTAACGCCTATTATCAATGCTTTTTTATTAGTGTTTGTCATGATTTGTCCCAGCAGCTTCTTTTATGATTATAGTCTTTAAACATTTCATATTGTATTTCCAAATACTTTTCTTTTTTTTCACACGAATTGTTTTTAGCTTGGAGAACTAATTCCTTAACTTCTGGATCATTATTTATTACTTTTTTCAATTTTCTTGCCATATCGTATGGATCTTTTAAATCCATCAGTAAAGCCCTTCCAATTACCTGCTCTTTCAAATCAGGAAGATCAGAGTAAAGGATTGGACATTCCAATATGGAAGCTTCTTCTGGAGGTAGGTTAGTTGGTCCAAAATAAGTGGGCATTACTAAGGCTAAAGATTGTTTGTATAAATAAGGAAGCTCTTCGTTATCTACAAATCCTAAAAAATGAACTTGACTGGAAAGATTAAGTTTTTGTGCACAATGTTCTATATATTCTTGATTGCCTTTATCTGAACCGGTAAATATTGCATGAATTTCAATATTTTCATCTTTTAATTTTTTTAAACCCCTTAAAATATAGATATGATTTTTATGGGGCCAAAATTGTGCAGGGTAAAAAATATAATCTCCTGCAATGGAATATTTAACTTTAATGTCAATTTCACTCTCCTTTATATTTTGATCAAATTCTTCTATTTGCAGAGATGGGAGCACAGGCAAAACTTTTATTCGAGTTTTCTCAATATTGAATCTATTTACTAGATTTTCTTTTCCAATCTCAGACTCAACAATAACATTTGTTGCCTTTGGTAGGACATTAAGCAGTAATTCTTGTCGTGATTCAAACTCGCCGTGATTGCTTACCTCAGGAAATTCAGGATGATCTAGATGACAAAGATCCCATAGGGTAAAAATAAAGTTATGGCGGTCTAAATCTTTTGCAAATGCTGAGGTGTTTACGAAATAAACAATGTCAATTTCATATTTTAAAAATAAATTATCTAATTTACTGAAACCTCTCAGTATTCTTTTCAGTTTAAAAGTTCTCTTTAAGTATGAGAACAAAAAATCAAAAAAATTAAACTTAACAAGTTTGACTTCACATTTAATTTCTTTAAAAAAGGATAAGTTCTCCTTTTCTGTTGTAAAAAAAATAAAGTTAAATTCTTTGTGAGCAGATTGAGAGAGATTTTTTATATTTGAGGCTGAACATTGAAAAGAACCACCAGAATCTAATTTACTATCAATAAAAACTGCAATTTTCATTTTTTTACCACAAAAGAAATATTCCATGTATCGCTGAAGATCTTTGATTTTCTTTCCATAAAAGGACAAGAAAATAAAAAATTTAAATTGTTTTTTGAAAGAATATTTTTCATTTCTTGAATAAAAAAATATCTAAGGTGGTGATTTTCAGCAAACGAATCAATCAGGGAATTATTCTCGTATAAGTCAAAATAAAATTTTAAAAAAACTTCCTGGGTTTCGGTATCAATAGAAGTTTCTGACTTTCTGTTAATCTTCATAGAGTTATTTTCTGCAGATTTTGTTCTAACTTTAGAAAATCCCTTTTCAACAGCTTCGCCATTCCAAAAATCAAAGATAAAGATTCCATCTTTTTTTAGTAAAGAAAATACATTCTGAAAAAAAATATCAAGATCACCTAGGCTCGTCAGATAATTTATAGATGAAAACATACATAGAATTACATCAAACCTACCCTTTATCTTATTAAGAGTTTGAAAAGATTCATTATGAAATTTTACTGAGATATTAGCCTTTTTAACTTTTTCTCTAGCAATCTCAATCATTTCCCCAGAGATATCTGAACCTTCTAGTATGTAGCCAAGCTTGCTTAATTCTATTGCATGAATGCCTGTTCCGCATCCGGCATCCAATAAAGTAAGTTTTTTATCATTTTTAAAATCTTTGATTAAATCTGAAATAAAATATGCTTCAGCTCCATAATCCTTATCTTCATAAAGTAAATCATAGAAAGGAGCATACTTTGAGAACCTTGATTTTGTCTTATTTGTCATTTGATAATTTAATTTATCAATTTATCAATAATTTCTAAAAAATTTGACGCAACATATTTCAATTCCTTCTCAGAAATATCGGGGCCTGTAGGTATATAAAAAGAGGAGCCAGAAATTGCATTAGCATTAGGACAGTCATTTGGTTTGGTCATTTTTTTATCTATGAATATTCTTTGGAGATTAAATGGAACAAAGCCTTGTCTTGTTTCGATTCCCTTTTTTGAAAGTTCTTTACAAATTTCATTTCTTTTGTTGAATAATTTTTCGTTTGGCTTTAAAACCATGTGGTACATCCAGTAAACATTTTTTGAGTGAGGTCTTTGGATGGGGAGACTAATAAAGTCAGATAAGCTCTCAAATTCTTTGTTATAAAACTCAGCAATCTCTATTCTTTTTTTAACCAAATGAGAAATATTTTCCAGTTGCTCGCATGCTACTGCAGCTTGAATATTTGAAAATCTATAGTTGTAGCCAATATCTTTATGCTGAAATTTATCTTTTTCGCCGAATGCTAAAGATTTTAAGTTCCTTATTGTCAAATTTAGATCGTCATCATTGGTTGTAATAACTCCACCTTCACCAGCAGTAATAATTTTATTTGCGAATAAGCTAAAACATCCGGCTTTTCCAAAACCTCCTACTTTTTTTCCATGATATTCAGCTCCGTGAGCTTCTGCACAATCTTCAATAACATCAAGATTATTTGATCTAGCAAATTCAAGTATTGGATTAAGATCTGCAGGATGACCAAAAAGATGAACAAGCAATATTGCCTTAGTTCTTTTTGTTACCTTTCTTTTTAAATCTTCGAAACTTATATTCAAAGTATCCGTATCTATATCTACGGGGACCGGTTTTGCACCGGTGTATATAACTGCAAAAAAAGTTGCCATATTGGTCAATGTTGAAACTAGAACTTCATCTCCCTTTTTCAGTCCAGAGGCAGCCAATGGTAAATGAAGAGCTGCAGTTCCGCTGCTACAGGTAATAGAATGTTTTGTTCCACAGTAATCGGCAAATTCTTCTTCAAATTTAGGAATGAATTTACCGAAGAGACCTGATAAAGATTTTTCCGACAGAGCTTCATTTACATACTTAGTAGCTTTATTTGATATCAGAGGCTTTGAAACTGGAATTTTCATTAGATCTATTTAAGAATAGGTTCCTCTAAACGAAAAGTATCTTCTTCGTAATCTTTACCGGCTCTTGGTCCTTTAGTTAGAACCAATAACTCAGAATTTTCTATTGCTTTAAAAGCGTGAATTTCGTTAGGATTACTAGTTACAAAGTCTCCCTTGGACAGAGTTATTTCCTTTTTTACTCCGCCAATTTCTTGAGAAGCATAAATTAGTTTGCCATTTGTAACATAATTCCATTGGATTGTTTCTTTGTGATAGTGATTTGCTCTAGTTGCACCTTTTGTAAAAGTTATCAGTGTAACTGCATCGATATTTTCATCAGTTAATATATCTAAAATCTCTCCTCTATCATCAGAGAACTGTGGAGCTAGTTTTTTTTTCATTTTAAATTTTCCATTTGCGGTATTAAAAATTTCTTCTTCATGAATGAAAGTTTATTGACAAGGTAATCAGATAAATTCCAAGGCAAGATTAGAAGATGAGTAACAGAATTATCAATTTCATCGTCGTGTTTTATTGGTATCAAGGAACCTGGAGAATACTTACCAACCTTTAATTTAGAAGTATCTGTCAAGTAACTGATCTTATTATGATCTAAATCACAAAAATTCAACAAGGTATTTCCCTTAGTGGCAGCTCCAACTCCGATAATCTTGCCTCCTTTTTTCAATATTGAGTCAATATCTGAATTCAATTTTATTTTCATATTTTTTATGTCCTTCATAAAAGATAAATATGTTTCATCATCGAAAAGAGAGAAAGAGTTTTCATTTTCTATGAATGTTTCCACTTCTAATGCTTCATAAATAGAAGAGGATTTTTTTTGACAAAAAACTCTCAGTGACCCACACATATAATCAATGTTTTTTAGTTTAACTATCTCAAAATCATAAGAATTTAAAATTTCTTTCAGTGCTTTAACACTGAAATAATGAACATGTTCATGGTAGATGGTATCAAATGCCCTTTGTTTAATTAAATCAAGTAAATAGGGTACTTCGAAAACCAAAATTCCTTCATCGCTCAATAAATCAAGTACTAATTCAAATACTTCGCCTAAATCATCTGTATGATTAAAAACGTTGGCACTCAAAATACAGTCTGCTTTATTATTAAAATCTAGATTATTTTGAAGTGTTTTATCAAAAAAATAATTTAGAGTTCTAATTCCATTTGAATTTGCTAACTTCGAAATATTTTCGGATGGCTCGATCCCTAAAACGTTGTTTAATCCTTTGTCTTTGAATTTAGTTAATAATGTTCCAACATTACTTCCTATATCGACAAATAAAGAATCAGGCGAAAAGTCTTTGGTATCTAATACATCCTCTGCAAAATCTTTAAAATGATTTTCTGAAACAATTGAATTTGAAGAATCATAACTATATTCATATCTCTGGTAACGTTCTTCTGGGGATACATAAAAACTTGTGAAGACATGACCGCAAGCAGAGCATTTCGTTAATGATAATGGGTACCTCGGTAAATCTATATCTTTGTATTTTTGAGGAATAAAAGTATCAGCAGGAGGATGATCTCCAAGATCAATCACTTTTTTAAGGCTATCCGACTTGCAAAGCCTGCATTGCTTTATGATCACAAAATTAGAATTAAAAAATTTTTTGGAATTATAAGGGTTTTACGATGATTTAATAGTATTTGCCTAAATAATTTCTTGAAGAATATTTTTTAATTTTTCTTTCACAGAGTTAAATGTATGTTGTCGATGAAGAAATTTTTCAATTTCACTTCTTTGATAAAGAATGTCATTTTCTTCAAGTTTAAAAGCTTCGTTTATGGAATTTTCAACATCCTGAACGGTTAATTTTTTTATTGGAATGCCAAAGTTATCCAAATCGATACTGCATTCCTCACTAACTATTGGAATTAAACCTAGATTCATGCAAGTTAAAACAGAAGAAGCTCCTCCTTCAGAACAAGAGGGAAGAATAACAAAGGAGTTCCTATTTATAATTGATTGCATTTTTTTAGACGATATATCTAACATTCCATGAAAATTTATTCTTGAATCCTTAAAAATTTCATTTTCAAAGTGTCCCATAAAGTCAGTTTCAGATTCAATAGGGCCACAAATATCTAAAGTGAAATTTGATTTTAAATTCTTAAAAGCTCTTATAGTCAGATCAAGGCCTTTAAATAAGGCCCCAGCGCCTCCAAACCAAAGAATTCCCTTAGGAAAGTTTTTTGTAGGATGATTTTCTGATGGAACAAATGGAACAGGAATAGTCAGTACATCAGATCTAAGATTCAAATATGTTGATTTAGTAAAATAATTACCAGTAGTTATCAAAAAGTCACTGTTTATAGCTGCGTGCATCCATGGCCAATATGCCTCTCTTCTTGGAACTAAAGTTATGCCAAACTCATTTTTAAAGTCTCTTATTCTTTCTGCCTCACGTAAGTTTGAAAAATTTGGATTGGATCCTGTTAGATAACAAATTTTTTTTAATTTCTTTATATCTAAAGAGTCATGAAATGGATATCCAAAACCAAAGATTAAATCGTATTCTTCAAAATTTATTTTCCTTTTACATCTATAGTCTACGACTTCCACACTAAAGCCCAAGTCAGTAAAACTTTCACTTATTATTTTTGATTCAAGATAGTTACTATGAAATATTTTTTTTGTTGACGAATAAAATGGAGATTTAATATAGGAAATAAGTACCTTTTTATTTCCTGTTTCACTTACCTTCATTGGAAGCGAGTAATTCACATAAATTTCTCGTGCAAGATCTTTAATATTTGAATAGATACTCATTTATTTATAGGCTTCAATAAATATTTGATGTGTACCTTTTCTGGGGATTGAATTTTTCACATCTAAATTTATAAAAATATTTTCTTTCCATGATGTTGTATTAAATTTTTCTTTTGAAATATTTCTATAATTTTCTTTTTTTAAAATTTCACTCATTAAAAAATTGTCATAGAGCCACATATGTTTTTCTCCAAGGGATGCGTAAGAAATATTTTGCTTCCTAAAACCTTTAGAGAATAAAAAAGAGACAGCATAATTTCTGAAAAGAGTGAGTGCATCTATGATTAAAGATGGATTATGGATAATTTTACGAAAACTTCTTTTGTAAAAATTTTTTTCTAATGAACTCTGTGACATAAAGCCAGAATCATCTCCAATTAGTTCGAAGACGTATTCTTTCATAGAATCGTCATCAGAAAGGCCTAAATCATATAAATATTTCTGCAATGACCCTCCCCTATTATTTCTTACGCATTGATCAAAAATTAAAAGCGAAACAAACTCTAATTTATCAATATCTCTATTTTCAACGTGGAAAAAGTATTCTTTCATTAAGAATTCAAAATCTGGCATGACAATTCTTATCATTCCGCCTGGCTTTAAAAGTCTGAAACATTCTTTATAAAAACCAGATAGATCTTCCTTTGGAATATGTTCAACGAAGTGAGAAGTATAAATAACATCAAAAGAACCATTATTAAATGGCAGCTTTGAGAGAACATTCATTCTCTTAACTGACTTATTTGTTGAAGTAAAATCTATATTAGTCCAAAGCTCGTTATCAATTAGTGTATTCCCGCAGGCAATATTAAGAAATCTCATATTAATTCGAAACTTTATAGTTGATCCCAATAAAAAAATTTTTAGCTAATGACTTAAAAATTGAAAAAACGTTAATTTTCCTGTTGTAAATTTTTCTTGTTTTAAATTTCAAAAAATAAAAAAAAGAAGCCAAAAAAATATGCTTAAAAAATAAGATAATTTCAAATCCTTGTAATAGCTTTAAACAGAGAAGGTAGTTGTGCCTAGATAGCCCTAAAAACCCGCATTTTTCATAAACATCATTTTTTATTTCATCGTAATAATCTATTGCACATTTAGCGGTTAGCTTAAAATTTGCTGAATGGGGAACTCCATCGTCATAAGAAGTTTCTAACTTGATACATAAATCTTTTGGAACAAGTTTTATTTTTTCTTTTTTTGCAATACTTAAAGTAAACATATCATCATGAAAATATCTTCCGTCTGCAGTAAATTTAGTATTTTTAGCAAGTTCTAGGTCGCAAAATAATGTAATCGTGTCAGCAAGTATTCCCTGATAAAGAAAATCAGCATAATTATTATCTATGCTCAATAAAGGCTTCCTTATCTGACCTGAGCACCAACAATATGCATATTTAGTTCCATCAGATGTTGCTTCAATCATATTTGTTAGGAATTCTGGAAACCAAATATCACCAGTATCCAGAAAGGCAATATAGTCTCCTGAAGCGAGCCTTTTTCCTGAATTCATTCTCCAAAGTTGGCCTCTATTTTTCTTAAAGTTAAATTTTTTAATTCTTTCATCAGTAAAATTCTCTAATACTTCTTTGGTCTCATCAGTAGAGGCATCATTTAGAATGAGCAATTCAAAATTAGCATAATTTTGCCAAAGAACGCTGCTTACAGACCTCAATAAATCTTTATGACTGTTATATGTTGTCATTAAGATAGAAACTTTGGGTTTATTTATCTGTCCCATTACTAGCTTCAATTATAGAGTCTTTAACCTTTTCAAAGTTATAAGCTGTTTCAATTATATTTTTAATTTCCGAATTATCTGGTTTCCAACCTAATACTTTTGAAGCTTTGTTAATGTCGGATACTAGAATTGCCGGATCTCCTTCTCTTCTTGGTCTTATTTTATAAGGTATATTTATATTTAAAACTTGCTCGCAAGTATTTTTTATTTCCATAATTGAAAATCCTGCACCACTTCCCAGGTTATAGATTTGAAAATTAGATTTTTGATTCATTTCCTTTAAGGCTAAATAATGTGCTTTGGCTAAATCAAACACATGAATGTAATCTCTAATGCAAGTCCCATCTGGCGTATCATAATTATCGCCGAATATATCAAAATTTAAATCTTTATTGATGCCTGAACGAATGATATTGGGAATTAAGTGAGTTTCAGGTTCACGACATTCCCCTATTTTTTTTGAGTATGAAGCTCCTGCAGCATTAAAATATCTTAAGCAAGTCGCATTAATTTTTCCCTCTAAAGTTTTTTCTTCCAGATATTTTTCTACCATTAATTTGGTTTTACCATAGGGGTTTATAGGAACTGTCGGATGATTTTCATCAATTTTATTACTAATAGGATTTCCGTATACAGCTGCGCTAGATGAAAAAATAATGTTCTGGATTTCATTTATTTCCATAACGTCAATTAAATTTTTTGTGCCTACAAAATTATTTTCATAATAAAGATCTGGATTTAAAACTGACTCTGAGACTATAGATTTAGCAGCAAAATGAATGACTCCATCAAATTTCCTTTTGCATAATTTTTTTTTGAGTTCATCTCTATCAAGCAAATCAACTAAAATCACCTCGCACCCTAAAGAAGCCCATTCGTTTCCAGTGGATAAATTATCCAATATGACTACTTCGTGGTTTCTATCTCTTAAGAATTCCACCATGTGTGATCCTATGTAACCCAGTCCTCCAGGAATCAATATTTTCATTCAAATTCTAGATCACTGATATCTACTTGATCGTGACAGTAAAAGAAAGACCTTTTGGAGAGATTTTTAACTCTTCCAGGAAACTTCTTTTCAATGATTTCCATGGGCTTGATTACAGGAATTAAATCCTTCAGGAAAGAGGTTTGATTAATTCTTCCATCATCCAACAAATCATTCCATTGATCTTGTTCATCCTCAACCAAAGTGCCCTTTTTTATAATTTTTATATTTTCTGAATGCTTTGTATTCATATAATCGTGATCAATGCCTATGAGATAAATTTCATTAAAGTTCATATAAATGGCTATTTGTAAAGCAAGGTTTGAACTTGTTTTAGGAGACCATATATTCTTAGACAGCTCAAAGTCATCTGGAGATATAGACCCAATATCGTCATATTTTTTAGTGCAATAAACATAGAATGAACTGTCATGAATTTCCAAATTCTTTTTCTTAAATTCTTCTATATAGTTTGTAGAAAAGTCATCTATTCCAAAAAAGCAAGTAACGTGTTTTAAGATAGGATTTTTAAATTCGTCAATGTAATTTTCAAGAATCTTTTTATTTTTAAATTCATGCAATGGAGTGAATACATGAAATTTTTTTCCTTTGTTTGATTTAATTAAATCTGAATATTGGTCATGGTGTAAAAAAGAATTTAAAAAAATTATATTTTCATTTTTAAGTAATTTTAAATCAATATCTCCAATTGAATTTCCAGATCCAACTATAAAACATCTTTGATCGTCCATAGATTCTTTGAAACGTAAATTTTTTGAGAAATATTTTTTGTATTTGTAATAGTAAATAAATGATTTTGAAGAATAGTAAAAATCAAAGAAAAATGGAGGTAGAATTTTTTTAAGTAAGTTTTTCAAATCGGTTTTTTTCTGATAACCACAATACTGTTGTCACAAAGAACTTTATCAGGCCTAAATGTAGTCATCTAACTTTCTGTAGGTAGCCTTAATCATTCGGTCATTATATATAAGTAGCAATTAATATATCTGTTAAAATGCAGAAATTAGCTTGTTCAAAATGGAAGATAAAGAATATTTTGAGGTAAAAATAATTGATATTTTTGCCGTCTTAAAGGAAGCCTGGAAATTAATTCTACTTATTACTTTTTTAGGCTTCTTATATTCTTTGTATGCAGCTATATCAGCAACAAAAGTTTATTATTCGAGCTCTCTCTTGACCGCCGCAGAAGTAAGCTCTTTTTCATCAGCTACGCAAAATAGAGGTAATAGCAGCTCGAGCATAATACAGTTACTTGGTAATGCGCCAAGTTCAAGTAACAAGACTGAAGTGGTTATTAAATACCTTACTTCTAGGGATTTTTTTAGGATTTTATATAATGATGACATTTTTCTAAAACAGTTGATGTACTCTAAGTCATATGATTTGGGAAGTAATAAACTTAATTTCTTTGATTTTGATCCTGAATCCAGGCCATCGTTTGAAAAGTCCTATGAAGCATATTTGGGTAACGTGATAGTTTCGAATAATTCAAAAACCGGCTTCACAGAAATACTTACTAAACATATGTCTCCTTATGTTGCTCAAAGTTGGAATCAAACAGTTATTGATCAAATTAATTCGTATCAAAAGGATAAAGAGATTTCTGAAGCTGAAAAATCACTTGAGTTTTATAGAACTAAGCTCCAAAACAGTCCAAATATTCAAAGTTTAAAGTCAGTTTATGCTGCCGGAATGACAAATGACCTACAAGTGCTCTCAATGGCTTCCAAAACAGATGAATTTGCTTTTACAGTAATTGACAGCCCCTATTTTCCTGAAAGAGCATCAGAGCCATCTAGAAGGTTGATACTCATGCTAGGAACAATTATTTCTGTGATAGTGAGCTTTGTAATCACTCTTTTACTTTATTATTTAAATAGAAACTTATATTTAAAATACTCAAAATTAAAGATTTTTTGAAAATTAAAGACTTTCATTCAGTTCTAGAAAAATACTGTTTTCCAATATTTTTAACGTTTTCATTAATTTGTATTGTTTTATCAATTGGTAACTTTGATAGAGCTCTTGCCATTCAAGATAAATCTACCTCAGGAATTTTTAGTACAAATCTTATTCTTTATCCTGAAATTTATAAAAATGACATAATTTCTTTTGTAACAAATATTGGTTATTTGAATCCTTTAGTTCTTGCTCAAGTCCTCTTTAAGCAAACTCTAAACATAGATCCTTATTATCTAAGTTACTTATTTCTCGTAATAGGAAATCTTTTATTTATTTTTGGTTTTTTTAAATTAACTAAATATTTTACTAAAGAAAATTTTTTATCTTGTCTAATTACACTCATTTCACTTGGTGTAGTAATCCTAGATAATAATATTGCAAATTTTGGACCCGGAACTTCATTCCAAACTTTTCCTGATATAAATTTTTATGCATTAGGAATCATTTGTTATTTATTTTTTAACCTTTTGAAAAGAAATTTCATTCAGGCTGTTTTTCTTGTCGAGTTATTGATTTTTTTTCATCTTGGGCATGCCTTATTAATTTTGCCAATTTTTTATTTAACCTTGATAAGTAACCTTATTTTTAATTGCATTTCATTAGAATACTTTCTGAAGACTCTGAGTGTTTCACTGATATGTATTCTGACAATATTTTTAATTTATTTCTTCAATGTTAGTGTTTCTGATATTGCAGTATCTAATAATCACATTTTTTCATTTATTAGCGGAACAGTGGGAGGACACATTTATCCCTGGGAATATGAAAAATATCCTAATATTCTTATAAATTTTTTTGCTGTGCTTTTAGTTTTTACATTTTTCTATAAAAAAATTAAAAACCTAAATAGTGAATTCTGGATACTCTTTTTCTCGATCTCAAGCCTTGTATGTTTTTATGCTATTTCTCACTTCCTGATACTTTTTTTCGAGATAGAAGAATATATCAGATTTGTTCAGATTCTCCCGATGAGATCATCTGTTTATATCCAGTTATTGATTTTTCCTGTACTGATTTTTTATATTCTAAATTTTTTGGTGACTTCAAAAAATAAATGGCAATTAAGTTGTTTAATTATTTTCTTTATCCTTATTGGTTCACATAAATCTTTTGCATCCTGGATTATTTTTGATCTAAATTTTTTGAAATTGAGTAATTTTGTTTTAATAAAAATTATTTCAGCAATACTTATCAGTATATTTTTTTATTTCCTTTATAAAAAAATCTCTGATGCGAATAAATATTTTTTACCCTACTTTTTAACCGTAGTTTTTTCTTGTTTTATTTTTTTGGAATCTTTTAACTTATTCTATGGATCTAATTTCTCAAATAAAAAAGATCATCAGCTTGTTCAGTTACTAAAATGGATGGATAAAAAGACTCCATCTGATTCAAGATTCATAACTATTGAATATGAAATTCAGATGAATGGTCTCTCAAATAGATCGACCTTTAGGCCTTTTCCATTTATTCCAGAAGTTTATAGAGTTCAAGATCGTGAAACTGAAAAATTTAGCGATTTTGTTTTAGATTTTTGGAAGTTAGAGAAAGTCTCAGAAAGAGGATGGTTTGACAATTTTGCTAAAAAAGAAATTTATAAAAAGTTTTCACAAATTAATAAAAATGATGTTAATTATCTTGCTGAGATATCTGATAGTAATTTCTTGATTTCAAAAGCTAAAGGTCTTGATTTTGAAGTTGTATTTTTTAACGAAACTTATTTTGTATATTTGATAAATTAAGATTTTTGAAGATTGCCCATTCTACTCAAATAAGAATTTTCATCGCGAATTAAGTCATCATAACTTCCTTCCTCAAATATTGAGCCATTATCAAGCACATAAATATAATCAGAATTTTTTATTGTCGATAATCTGTGTGCAATTATTAAGAAGGTATAGCTTTGATTTAGGTTATCAATTGATTCTTGAATTTTTCTTTCAGAATCAACATCCAAAGAGCTAGTAGCTTCATCTAAAATAATCAGATCTGGTTTTTTGATGAGTGCTCTTGCTAAAGAAATTCTTTGTCTCTGACCTCCAGACATTCGAGCACCTCTGTTTCCTACTATCGTATCCAATCCATTTTTCTGAGATTTTACAAAGTCAGCTATTTGAGATTTCTCAATAACATTCCACATTTCATCTTCGGTTGCTAAATGATTAGCCCAAAGTAGGTTATGTCTTATTGATTGATCAAATAAAAAAGAATCTTGAGAAACTACTCCTACTCTCTCCCGAAAGCTATTTATATCGTAATCATATAGATCAATATCATTTATTTTTATCTCTCCTGAATTTCCTTTATATAGGCCTAAAAGGATATCTACAATTGTCGTTTTTCCAGACCCTGATTCTCCAATTATGGATATAGTTTTTCCCTGATAAATATCCATAGAAATATCTTTTAAAGCATAATTATCTTTATTATATGAAAAAGACAATTCTGAAATTTTTATGGAATCAAAATTTTCAAAAACTAAACTTCCGTTTTTAAATTTATTTTTTATAGCAATATTTTTTAAATTTTTTAACTGTTCGAAGGCTGGAGAGAATCCAACGATTTCTGATCTAGAAGTAAAAGTTGCACTTAACAAGGGAGTTATTCTAAAAAAAGAGAACAATATAATTGTAATCAATGACAGAGAAACTCCGTTATAAAAACCAACGTACACTGCAATGAGAGCAGCAGACAAACCTAAAGGAACAGTCAGTAAATTAATAGAAAATAATAATGTTTGAAAAGGAACACTTACATTAGCGTGATTCAAAAATTTTGATTTAAATTCTTGCAAAGACTTCTTTTGTCTAGAGAAAATTAAAATAAGCTTTGCAGCATCAAATGTTTGCTGCAAATACGACACGTATTCATTTGCGGTTGAGGTATTTTTTTCACCGAATGGATAAATGTATCTATTCATCATAAGAAGAGGTATCGAAAAAAATGCTACAGCAGCTATAAACATAAGAGTCATGTTTATTGAAATAAAAAAAGGAATGCTGAGGTATATAATTAATTGTAAAGAATTTGAAACTAACTTACCAATAGAGCCAAAAATATCTCCTAGTTTTTCTGCTTCTTTCTGAAACGAATTAATTAACTCCCCTGAATTAGAGTCTGAAAAAAAAGAATATTTTGCTTTGAAGAAAGTTTCATGGATATCGCTCATAAAATAAATAATTACCTTGTATTTAATTTTTAAAATCCAGTATTGGACATAAATACCTAGCATATTTGATATAAACAAAAGTAATACGAACGTTAAAAATACAATCTCTAGCGTAAGCTCTTGTAAATCTAAGAAATTAACCATATAGGAGCTAAACAAAGAATATTCCTCTTCGCTTTTATTTAAGATGACATCCATAACGGGCGCCAAGGAAACGACAGATAAAATGTTTACTAATCCTTGCGTAAGAATTAAAAGGATCAGAAAGCTAAAAAGAAAAGGAGCTATAGCAACAATGCTATATAAAAGCGAATCATTTGAATTTTTAAGTTCACTCATTAAGTAAATATTCTCTTTGCTTTAGGTAAGTAAAGCTTATATTGCCTGAATTACTAAAATTCCTTGGATGAAAAATATGAATATTTTCCCATTTCATTAATAACTTTAAAATTTTGTTTCTAATTATCATTTCTTCTTCATTTAAGGACCAATTGCTATCTATTTTTCTCTCTATTTCTTTTATAGCATCAATTATCTCGTTTTCAGTATTTTCAACATATAAAAGGTCCCCATTTTGAAATTTCTCTAAATCATCATATTCTTCGATCATTTCTAATATAGTCACAGGTTTTTTTGTGTCTGGATTTAACAAAGTCTTTGGCGTAGTCAAAGTCTTGGGATTATAGGAATTAAATAGCAAAAGTGGTAAAAAATTTACATAACAGATAGGTTTTCTAAAAGCGTTCGCAACTTCATCAATTCCTGTTCCAGTGCTGACTGTAAATGAACAATTTGCCATTAGCCAGATATCTAAAAAATCTGACCTAAAGTCACTTATGGAATAATCAAAAAATGAGGGATTATCAATTTTTACCTCAGAAGAGACATGCTTTCCCATCCTAAAAAGGGCATATCCTTTTTCCAGCAAATAATTAAAAGATGGATAAAATTTAGAAATATCTGAGTCTCTGTAAGAATGATATGAAAAATCTATATCCGGGAACTCATTTTTAAGATATTGATTATCTCTAATAGTAAAACAGACAAATTTTTGATCTTTTTTGAGTCCTATAGACTTAAGAAAATCTTCTCCTCTCTTGTTTTCATCAGCGGTGAATTTCAATTGAGGGCTAACTTTTTTTAAAGTTCCTGATGTATCCCTTGAAGAAGTTCTAATAATATATGGCTTGTATGAATGTTTCTTGGAGAAAGGTAGAAAATTGTTTAAATCAATAATAAAACCCAAACCATTTACAGTATTCAAATTTCGTTTGGCAAGGTCAATTGCAAAAGAATTTGCTGGTTTACCTGATAAGAAGAAAATATCTATTGAATTAGGTTCGATCTCAAGTTTTTTTTCAGATAAATATAATTCTAGGTCAGCAATCAAATGACCAATTCTATCGACATATAAAAAACCAACTCTGATCAGAAGAAAAAAGGATAAGAATCTTATCAAGATTAAGAATGGAAGAATTGTAAAAGATAGAAAAGCTTTTAGTAAGAACTTAATGCTTTTTATTATTATTTTCAAATCAACATTTCTTTAGGAACCCAATCAAAATATTTCTTTGAAGGATGAACAAAAAAGCAATCAAGAGGAGTTTTAGAAAATAATTTGTAGCCTTTTTTATACAAAAGGGATACTAACTTATCCTCTTTGAATGAGGAGAAATTAAAATTTTTTACCTCTACTAAGATTGCCCCTGGAAAAAACTTATCAAAATCTATGCTGTTAAAAATTTTAAACTCTGATCCTTCAACATCACAACAAATAAGATGGAGCTCTTTATTATTAAAGTATTTTTCGAGAATTTCATTAACTCCATCAGCCTCATGAACTTCAGTTTGAATTTCTGATTTTTTAAATCTTTGCGCATATCTCAATGAAGTTTGAGGATCAATCGAGTTCATAGTCTCAAATTTCTCTGGAAAAATACTATAGGTTACGGATTTTTTTTTATCAGTTACAAATGTATTTATAAAAATATCTTGAGGTCTTTTATCAAGCCATTCTTTTTTCAATGATGGATTTCCATCAATACAAACTCCCCGCCATCCTTCAAGATAAAGTTTATAAGTATTGCTGAGATCTGCTGGTTTATAGGAACCTATTTCCAAATAATTTCCAACTTCAACATTCCTAAAAATAGATTTGAGAATTAAATCTTGTCCTTCTTGAGAAAAACTTTTCTCTAAATAATCGTCCATTATGTATTTAAGTTTTAGCCATTATAATTCTTAAATGGAAATACAATTAAATTTATTTATAAGAATTACTTAAAAAAGTGCACGAATGAATTACAACTAATTTAAATGAAGTTATGCTTCGTAATGTCTATCTCCAATTATCAAATCCACTATCGATAAGAGAATGATTTGATGGATATTTTCAACAAAATTATAAGCTTTAGAGTCGATCCAAATATTAATGTCACCTTTCGACGATAAAAGATTATCCTTTTCAAATCCAGTGAAGGTAATAATTGAATTGAGGTTACTTTGTTTAGCCTTTTCAGCTCCTAAAACCATATTCTGAGATTTTCCACTTGAGGAGATAAAAATTACGGAATCCTGTTCGTCGGCATAAAAATTTATTGCCTCTGCAATCCAATTCTCAAAGCCAAAGTCATTAGCGAAACAAGTTATAAGATCTGCTTCATTAAAGTTGACAGATCTCACCTTGGCATTTTTTGTAAGATCAACACTAAAATGAGAGGCAATAGCTGCACTTCCACCATTTCCAAAAATTAATATTTTCCCGCCATTTTCGTTGGTGGTAATAATCTTTGATTTAATTTCAACTATCTTATGCAGTATTTCATCATCAAAACTAAGCAGTTTTGATAGATCATTAAAATAATCTTGAAGAATTTGTTTTTCCATATCTAACCCCAAATTTAAGTATCCCTCAAACTAACATAACGAGGAAGTTTATAATCGAATTTTTTCTCTTTGTATGAAATCTTTTTAACAAGGCTCACTGACCGATCTAAGCTTACTGCCAAATCTTTAGCATACTCATAATAAGGCTGATCTTTTTTTCCTTCACAATGAAATGTTCCAAAAACTTCTTTATCCATTAAAGTATTTATCTTTGAGACTACTTTTTCAATTGGGGTTGCAGAGATGCTGTAATCATAAAATGCATAAATTTCTTTCTCTGAAAGAAGATCTTTTTTCCAATTGAGGAATAATTCATCTTTCTCATCAACAATTTTACTAAATCTTAAAATAGTTGCATTCTCATATGCTAAAGCAATATCTTCCATTACTGATTTTTGTTTTCCATATTCGTTTATAGGATTTTTCTTTTCGTTAGGTTGCCTAAAAGGTTTAGAACCATCAAATACTTGCGAGCTTGAGAGAAGTATTATTTGTTTAGAATCATAAAAAAAATCCAATATCTTTTTTACAGCATCGACATTTATTGAATGGCTCTTTTCTGGATTATTTTCACAATAGTTCATATCTGTAATAGCAGCACACAGAACTATTTTATCGTAGACTTTTTTTAGACTTGAAGATTCAAAGTCTGATAGGTCAAAAAAAATATTCTCTGACTCAGGAGCATTTCTTCTAGAAGTTCCGTGAAACTTAATGTTTTTCCTTGCCCAATTTCTAGCTAGTGCAGATCCAACCTTACTATCTGCACCAATAATTAATCTCATTAGATTTTACCTACGCAAAGAGTAAACAAATAATGTGACATTTTTTCAAAGCCTGTATGAATGACCTCATCATTCATTGAAAATAGGAAAACATTTTTAAAGTATTTTTCCATACATTCTTTAAAGTCATTACCAGATTTACAATTCACATGGCCTTCTTTGCTTGCTGGAGATGCATACAACTGAGATTCTAGGCTCGGCATGCCAAATATTAATGCACCATCTTTTTTTAAAGACTTCACACAGTTTGAAATAAATAAGTGTTCCTTTTCAGGATGTATGTGTTCTAAAACATCTAATGAATAAATTGCATCAAAAGATTTAGAAAATTCTTTTTCTAAAAAATCGTGAGTAACCGCTTTAATATCTGACTTCGTATTTAAGTCTGCGTTAAAACGATCTATGAATAGTGGATCATAGTCAGATATAGTTAAATTCTTTACCGTTTGATTAACTATTTTAGATCCAAATCCATCACCGCAACCTATTTCTAGAACAGAATCAATTCCATTAAACATCTTTGAAACAAATTTGTACCTAGATAGTGTAAATATGAGTCTTTTAGGATCTTCTGACCAAACTTTACTATTCATAAGACCAAGTTTTTCGTATCCAGAATTTATTTCATGCTCAATCAAATCTTGGTTTACAGGATCTTTTGTTTTCATTTCCTAATTATAAGATATCCAAAGAGTAATTTATTTTTTATCTTTCGTTAAAAGTGTAAGTCTTATGTGCAAAAAAACTAAAAATAGCAGGACTTGCTACCCCGATGATGTGCGAGACTGTTTCGGGATAAAAATCCATCTCAAATCCAGGAAAGATAATATTTCTTAAAGACACGCTAACTGTCCAAACGATTGCCAAAGAAATAACATTTACAATGATGAATCTTAGAAACTCTAAACCTAAATCTTCATTTCTAGAAACAAAGACAAAATATTTTGCTAGGGTGTAAGCCACAACAACTCCCACACAGTAAGCTAAGAAAACAGATAACTCGAAAGAAATATATAAATTTAAAAAATATCTACTGGCCAGATTTACTAAAGCAGCAACACCAGCAGTAATTAAAAAGGTAGGAAATTGTCTAGATAACGATTTTTTCAATTATTGTTTTCGCTAGTTTAATGCTTTCAGATACTCCTCTATCTTCCGGGTAATAGAAACAAGTGTCAGCAATATATAAATCTTCAATATCGGTTTGTATTGGAGGAATATTTTCTTTGAAGCCTACATTGCAAATAGGTTGAGCATATTTTAATTTATTTACCGAAAAATCAATAACATCCTCTTTTTCTAAATTAGGATTAAGCATTTGTAGGTAGTTAAAAGTTTCCTCAAAAAAATATTCATCATTTTTTTCAAATTTTTCATGTGTAATTGGCATGTAATAAGGCAGATAAATTATTTTTAAATCATTTTCAATTTTTCTTAGATTTGAAAATTCTATCAAACCCGGAAGCTCAAACCTTTCGTCATTTATATTTACCCAGAAATGTTTTGAAACGCCCTTTTTAAGCTTATATATGACACAGACGACTCCAATATTTTCTATTTGTTTATATTTGTTTCTAAAGTCTAATGAAGTTTCACCTAAAATTTCATCTAAATAGGGTGTGGGTATAGTTGAAATTACAGAGTCAAAATATAATTTCTCATTATTTGCTTCTAAGCCAAGGATTTTTTTTTCAGAAATCATTAAATTTGTTACAGGAGAATTGATGATAATCTTTCCTCCGTCATCTTTTATTTTATCTGCAAGAGCATTGACTAAAGTCTCCGATCCGCCTTCTAAATATCCTAATTGCTCTTGAAAAATAGATTTTCTTGAATTTCCCACTCTTTTCATCCTTGTAGCTATCCAAGCTGCAGAAATAGATGAAGAATATTCATAAAACTTATAATCCATTAATTTTTTCCATGCAAGATCATAGGCCTTTTCTCCTATCCAAGACTTTAGCCATTCTTCAGCACTTAAGTTTTCAAGAGAATCAAAATTCTTTCTTTTGCTAGTAAAAAAAGCGTTAAGACCATATCGGATTTTTGAAATTAAACTAAATTTTTCAAAAAATAATAGAGAAAATGGATCTCCCCATTTATAAAGTTTTCCTTCAATAAAATAACCCATGGATGTATTTTTCCAGATTAATTTATCAGATAGCTGCAACTCATCTAGAAGTTCAAAAGTATCGAAATCCGTCTTACATATAAAATGATAAAATTTTTCAATAGATGTTCCACTTAGTTCGAAGTGAGATGCCATTCCTCCAATAAATGGAGCAGCTTCTATTAAGGTGACCTTATACCCCTTTTTTTGAGCATAATAAGCGCAGGCCAATCCCATTGGTCCTGCACCTAAAATCCCTATGCTCTTCATAATCTATCTAATTCCAAGTTTGAAAGAGAAGGATCATTAAAAGTTTCGTCTAATGCTTCCAGAAAATCAGTTTGTTTAATGGAAAAAATGTTTTCCCAATCGATTATTTCAAAAGTTTCTGGGATAACTAAAGCTCTTAACTGATTCACATTAAATGGTGGATTAGTGACAAATACAGAATATATCTTTAAAAGAATGAAGAAGAAACTATAGGGAATATGCATGATTATTGATTTTGAATTTGTTACTTTTTTTATAGATCTTATTATGTCGATGTAAAAAATTTTGGTCTGACCGCTTATGTTATAAACTTTTCCAACATGTCTGCCATGAAGGCATTCTTCTATAATTCTGCAAAAATCTTTTGCATAAAGTGGCTGCCTCAAGTATTCACCTTTTCCAGGTATCGGAAAAACAGGTGATTTTGACATGAACTTTGATAACCAACCTAAATGTTTTCTATCAAAAAGGCCAAACATCAAAGTAGGCCGAAGAATTGTGTATGGAAGTTTTGAAGATATTACCAATTTTTCTTGCTCTCTCTTAGTTCTAGAATAAAAGTCATCTGCCTTTGAATTAACAACTGAACTGCTGATGTGAATACAGCTATTTAGGTTATTATTCTCAAATATTTTCAAAAGATTCTTTGTTGATGAAATATTATTTTTTTCGAAGTCTAATTCATCTAATGAGGTAATTTGTGCATGACATATTATTAAGTGGTCATAATTTGAAATTCCTTTCTCCCATCCATCCAATACAGCCAAATCTGCTTTTATAACGTTTACTGAAGGAAAAAAAATTTGAAGTTTTTTTAAATTTTCTAAATTTTTATCTAATACTGTTAATTGAACATCATCTTTTTCTGAAAGAACTTTGCAAAGATTAAATCCCAGTAAACCTGCCCCTCCAGTTATTAAAATTTTCCTCATTAATTAATTTTAAATAATATTTTCTCAGGGAGTAATTTTATGATGAGCATTATATATTTCCAAAAATAAGGAAGGTAGTAAGAGCTCCTTGGTTTATTTAGTTTGGTTATCAAGAAAATTTTTCTGGCTGTTTTTATTGGATCGTATGCTAAAAAGGATGAAACTCCTTTTACTTCACTACTCATTCTAGTTTTAATTATGCCTAACTTAATATTGATAAAAAAAGTATTGCTATAGGCAAATTTGTTGGCAAATCCTTCCATGATTGTCTTCATTCCAGATTTCGATGCTCCATAAAAAAAATTACCTCTCCTGCCCCTTTCAGCTGCTACAGAATTTAAATATATAAATCTTCCATCTTTATCCTTGAAATAATTTCCTGCAGCAAAAGCCCATTTGAAAGCTGAAATAAAATTTATATAAATATTTTTCATTGCAAAAGATAAATTTACTTCTTCTTCTTCTTGTCTTCCAAGGACTGCATAATTTAAAAAAATGATGTCTATAGGTCCCTCTAATTTCTCTTCAAAAAGATTAAAAAGTTTTACTTCATCGTTCTCGTCAGCAAAATCTAAGAAATAAGAAATTACCTTATTTGCACCACGATGTTTTAAAACTTCTTTATGTGTTTTTAAGCTTTCTTCTGACCTTCCTACTAATATGAAATTGCAACCTTCTTGAGCAAACAATTTATTAACTTCCATACCAATTTCAGAAGTCGCTCCTAGAATAACTAGGTTTTTACTCATGAAACTCTTTCCCAGAAATCTGACGAGATATGCGTATCTTTAAATTTCTTGAATTTATGAAAATTTTTATAAGAACTCTGAAAAGTTTTACTATTCATAAAGCTGTCTTTTGCAGGATAAATTCTTCCACCGTTTTTAATAACAATTTCATCAAGTTTGCTATAGAGATTCTTATTTTTTTTAATATTAACGGGAAAATCCATAGCCAAGGTAGTTCCTTTTAGTGGAAAACTTAAATGTCCTAATGAAGGTATCTTGCCAAAAGTTTTTAAAACACATAGCCTAGGCATGAATTTATCATTTTTGAGAACTTCAAGGATTTCATCTAAACCAGTCTTTGAATTTTCTTCTGGCAATACAAATTGATATTGAGAAAATCCATTTTTTCCATAAAGCTTATTCCATCCTCTCAAGACATCAAGGGGGTAAAAAAAAGTGCCATAATGAGTTTTTTCTTTTGTTTTCTTTTTTAAATTTTTAGAAAAATACAGAAAATTGAATAATTTCATGAGCTTTTTGCTGACTAAATTAAATCCTACGCCAAAAGGAATTGGAATTTTGAAAGAAGAGTGAGGCGTAAGATCTTTATCATCTGCCCAATTTGCTCTTTGAAATAATCCTCGACCAAAATATTTACTCTCATTTGTGAGGTCAATCCAAGAAACTGTAAATTCATAATTTTCTATACTTTGTTTTTCAATTTCAAAAAATTCTTTTAAATTGTTAAATTTTATTGTTTCTACATTAAGGTATGAACTTTTGATTTCTGCTAATTCTATTTCTGCTTCTAAAATTAATCCTGTCAATCCTAGACCACCACATGTTGCCTTGAACATTTCATCATCAGGATCTTCAAGAAGCTGTAATTTGCCCTCAGTTGATAAGACTTTTATCTTTTTGACTGAATTACAAAAAGATCCAAATTTATGATGGTTTTTTCCATGAATATCATTAGCTATGGCGCCACCAATGGTTACATATTTTGTTCCGGGTGATGTCGGAATAAACCATCCTTTAGGCACTATAAACTTTAAAAGCTCGTCCAAAGAAATCCCTGCCTGAACATTAATTAGTCCTGATTGTTCATCAAAGCTATTTATCTTTTTAAATTCAGTCATATCTAGTAATAAACCTTCTTTTATAAGGCAGCTATCACCATATGATCTCATTAATCCAATTGGTAAAACTTTGCCAAGCTTTCTATGTTTTTTTAGGTTTTTAAGTAAATCTTCATAATTATTTGGCTTAATAACTTGTGGAGCAGATGCTCTTTTCAACCTTCCCCATGAAAAATAATTATGATCATTCATTTAAAAATAAGCTTTTTGGTTGATAAGCATCATAAGGATAAGTAATGAAACCTTCTTCAAATTTATAACCATCCAGATCAGAAATATCCTTTTTAAATCCATTTAATGTTTTAAGAAATGAGGAATTATACTTAATTTTTAAATCGATACTCTTTTCAAAATAAATTCCTGTGAGAAATAAATTAACTCTAAATATTGTAAAGTTATTGCTTTCATTAGATTTAAATATATTCCTATATTCTATGGGTAAAATTAATAAGGAAGCACTCTCAGTTTTAGCTTTTATTCTTATTGAGTTTTTATCAATTTCAAAGATTTCTGTTTGCCCGATGGATAAGTCTTTATGAAGTTTAAGTTGATCATTCTGATGGAGATAAGCTGTGGATCTAAAATCTATACTTTTCTGATTGAAGCGATTCATAAATTCAGACGAGTCTTCAAAGAAATCAATTTTTTTAACGTAGTAATCTCCTAAATTAGGATTACTTAACTGATATAAACGATAGTCATCTGATTCAGATGATTTTAAAAATAATTCTTTTTCATCCAAGATCTGATTTGTTAATAAATATTTTACGCCTAGCATTTTTAAGATTGTTAAATCTACTTTTGATGCAAATAGCCAGTTTTTTTTCTGATAATCTTGAGGATAAGATAAAAGCCTCGAAAAGAAGAAATATTTAAATGGAGAAATAAGGTGATTATGATCCTCTAAAGAAGGAATCCTGTTTTCCCATAAAGAGGTTGTAAATATTTTCTTGTCAATATTATTGTATAAATGCCTTTGCATATTTCTTACATAAACCCACGATTTTTCATAATTATTTTCTATTTTTTTGCCTAAATAAAAATTATTTTTCATTGGGAATATTGTTGCAAAAGATCCCTTGAACTCATTTTCAAATCTTAATTCATTAATTATGTCAAAAATTGGAGCATCAACTCTCAAAAGGTCTGCTGATTGATAAATCCCTTCATTATCAAAAAGGTCAGCTATTCTAGGTTTGGAAATTTTATAAGCTAAAAAACTGCATGATGAAATTAAAAATATGCTTATCAGAATATTCTCTTTTTTGATGCAAAGGGCAATAGATGCTAAAAAAATTAAGTAAATTGACTGCTCAAGATAAACTGGACTTGGATATTTCCATACTATCCCTGTAAAAGTGTATAACACTCCAATGATGAGTAATAAAACAAAGGTTGAAATAGTGGCAATCCCAAAACTTTTGTGCTTCGTGAAGACTAAATAAAATGAGGCGATAAGAGTTATAAATGCAAATAAACCCGAGTAAGGTGAAGGTCTAAAAAATATAACATTCAAGTAATCAAAAGTTTGAACTTCATTTGTTATCTCGTTACCAAAGACACTTCTAGCAGAAATTCCAGAAAAAATATAATAGACAATAAATAGAGGCACAAAAAAAATAATCAGAATTAACAGTTGTTTTTTATAAAAAAATAAAAAGTTTTTCTTGGCATCAAAAACATAAAATATTAAAAGAAAAAATGCTGGTAAGGCTATGTAAATTAATAAATAAGAAGGATTTAGTGCATAAGCCCAAAAAAACAAAGCAAGAGTTAAAAAAACCTTTTTGTTATTAAAAAATAAAGGCTTAGAAATTAATAAGGTGAAAATTAATAAAATAAAAGATTTTAAAATACTAACGTCTATTAAGTTTTCAAAAATTCTCAAAGACCAATCTGATAAATTGAATAAAGAAGTGAATAAAAAAATATTTAGCAAAGAAGTAAAAATAATAGAGAAATTATTTACTTTAAGACTTTTTAAAAAAATTATTAAACAAAGTGACTCAACCATCACAACAAGCAATTTCGTCGTAATATGATAGTTGTCAATATTGCTCAAAAGATTAGCAACTAGAAAAATTGGATTTAGAAATGAGTTTACTGGTAATGAATATCCAAAAAGCCCTTGGTAGGGATTTATTAAAAATGGATGATAAAACTGGTTCTCTTGAGATACTTGGCTCCAATAATTCCAATCCTCCCAATCTGATAAATTTGAGGGATTAAGGCCTGACCAAAAGTTAGTTGATAAAAAAATTAGGATACAAAAAAGAATAAATACAAATCCTATTAGATATTTGTACGTCATTTTTAATTCAGAAAATAACTAATTTCTAAAAACTTCGCTGCGGAAATAATTGTGAAAACTAAAATTGCAAATAAAATACTTACCCTATCTTTTATTGCAAAAAATAAAGGATCTTCTTTTATGAAACCTCTTGAAGAAATAATACAAAATCTTGATATCCAATATAAAAACACAGGACTTAAAAACCATAATAATATTGGAGAAGAAAAAGCTGAAGAATTCATGGAATTTTCTGCATAAAGCAACAAAATTAATACTGATAATAATCCAGAAGATACCGAGAGAGTTGAGATAATTTTTTTATCTTCTTCGAAATAAGATCTTCGTGAATTTTCTTTTTTTGAATCAATTCCTATTATCAATTCCGATTCTCTTTTTATGCACGCTAAAAAGAAAAAGAAAAATATAGAGAAGTTTATTAGCCATGGAGAAAGTGAAAATTCGGATTGAATAAAAATAGCACCACCGATCAGTCTAAGTGTATAAAGACTTGCAAGAATGCATATATCTAAAATGAGAACCTTTTTTAAATAAACAGAATAAAGAAATGTTACTAGTAGATAAGAAGAAATAATAATAAGAGAATTAAAAGATACTGATGATGCAAGAATTAAACTAGGAATCAATAAAACTGGAATCATCCAAAAACTGTGAAGTAGGTTTAGTTCCCCAGATGCGAAAGGTCTTTTCTTTTTTGTTGGGTGTTCTCTATCAGAGGAAACATCTAAAAGATCATTCAGAATATAGACAGATGAAGCAGCAAGGCTAAAAGAGATGAAGCCAATAATTGACATCCAAAATTCATTTAATGTTGAATATTCATATATAAAGAAAGGTACAAAAACCAATACGTTTTTGAACCACTGATAAGGTCTCAAAATCTTTATGAAACTAAGATATGAATTCTCAGATTTTAGAATGACTTTTGGTGCCTTATTTTTCAATTTATTTTTTAGGCTTTCTCCAAAGTTAGAAACTATGTATATTTTTTCAGCTTCTTCCCAGATAGGTAAGTCAGCTTTAGAATTTCCAACATAAGAGAATGGTTCATTTCCAATTATATCTCTTATTTTTATGAGTTTATTGTATGAAGTGAGATTGATTTTTTCATTTGAGCCAAAGGACCCATCAAAAAGATTTAAATGATCTGATACCTCGTCTGCTATCTTTTGAGTCGATCCAGTAAAAAGATAGATTTTATTATTTTGAACTTTTGCATCCTTTATTATTTCTATAACAGACTCATTGAAAGGTAAATTCTTAACATGAAAATTAGAAGCGTCAAAAAGTCTTTTCTTTAAATAAGGCTTTCCTTTGAAATACCAAAATATTGAATAAAAAATAATAAGTGGATTTTTAATTACAGCAGAAAGCAGAGACTCAACAGAACAATCTGTGTCAGTGAGAGTTCCATCTAAATCAACTATCAGTGATGACATTTAGCCGTCAAGATCAATAAGTATTCTGCCAGCTTTATTTTGACGAAATAAATCAATAGCTGAATTTATTTCGTCTAGTTTGAATTCATGAGTTATTATTCCATCTAAAGTCATTTTGCTGTCATTAATAAGATTTATAAATCGAGGGATATCTTCGTCAGGCTTACAGTCGCCCCCCTCCGATCCTTTGAGGATCTTTTTAAAATGCAGCGGCAAAGTATAAATTGATACATTTTCTCCTTTTTTTGGAACTCCAACTAATATAGTTTTTCCATCTTTATGCGTTATTTCATAAGCTTTTTCTATTACATTTGTGATTCCAGTAGTATCAATTACTACATCTGCATCATTGCCTTTTAAGATCTTATTTAACTCTTTTTCCAAATCTACTTTGGTTGAATTAATTCCATAGGAAAGGCCAAATTTTTTTGCCATAGAAATTTTTTCATCCAAAATATCTATACCTATAATTGGGTTGGCAGAGACCATGCTTGCTGCTTGCACTAAATTTAGCCCAACTCCGCCTAATCCAAAGATTACTATGGATTGACCGACTTTGACCATTGCATCATTGTTTATGACACCAAATGCAGTTGTGACTGCGCATCCAAAAAGGGTTGCAACCTTCATATCAAAATCTTTGGGAATTCTTGTAAGCCTATTTTCAGATATTATTGCCTCCTCATTAAAGGTTGTAACCCATCCTGCATTTACAGTGGAGTTCCCCATCTTGTATTTTGGAGTTTGACTTTCTATACCTTTGCTAGGGCGCCAATGAAGAACTACATGATCCCCTTCTTCAAGAGTAGTAACCCCCTCTCCAACTTTAATTACAATGCCAGAACCTTCGTGGCCCAAAAGATGCGGAAGAAATTTATCTGGGCCTTTAACAGCATCAATTTCATTGATTTGTGCTCCACAAATGCCGCTGTATTTAAGTTTTACATGAACCTGCCCAAAACTTAATTCGGGTAGCTCTAGATTTTCAATTTTTAAGGGCTTCTTACTTTCTACTAATACAGCTGCTTTCATTATTATTCACTCGAAATAAATAAATTCGTAATCTCCTTCGTATCCGAAATGTTTATAAAGCCAAATCCATTCCTCTTTGTCAAAAAATGATTCGCAGGTTAGGGCCCAACATTGCAAATTAAATTGTTCAAGTTCATTTCTATAACTCTCCAGCATTACATATCCATTTTTTCCCACCCTTTGAATTTCTTTAAGAGCTACCTCGAGTTCAAAAAGTCTTAAATTATGAAGGCAACCTAGAGAGATGACTAAATCAAACTCTTTATCTTTGAAGGGAAAGAGTTCTTGTGCCTTGTGAATAAATAGATCTTTTTTTATCTCATCTTTAGAGCATTCAAGACCGTGATTAGATATATCAAATCCACTAATTTTTATTTCTGGCAAAATCAATTTGATTTCGTGCAAGAGGAAAGCTTTTCCACAGCCAACATCTAAGATTGATGAATCGTTATCCAGTTCATATTCCTCGATCAGAGATTCAGCTACAGGCTTCCATCTACCTGGAAGATATTTATAACCTCCATACCCATATCTTCTGTCGCCATCCCAATAATCTTTTTCATATTCTTTCGCTTTTTGCATGCAGTGGACCTTTTCATCAATCATCCTTGCTAAATAATCTCTTGATGTCGCCTGATGAAGCGAGGTGACAAAATTTACTAATTTTCCCATGATTTCCTTCCTCTATTTACTGAAAGTTTTAATAGTACTAATAACATTCTCAACTGATAAACCATTTCTTTTCATCATGTCTGCTTGGGAACCGTAACCAGATGGAAAGAGATCATTTATTCCAATCCTTTTAAAATTTTTGATGTTTATACCTTCTTCTAGTATTAATTCAGCACATGCACTTCCTAGGCCTCCAACGATAGTATGTTCTTCGAGAGTAATTACTGACTGAACTTCGTTTGATGACTGGATTAGGGCTTCTTCATCAATAGGCTTTAGAGTATGCATGTGAAGAATAGAGCAATTTATATTTTCTTTTTTTAAAACATCAGACACTTCTTTGGCAATACCCAAGGTAATTCCAGTAGTTACTAACAATACATCGTTACCATCTTGTACTTTGAGAGCTTTTCCAATTTTAAAGGGAATATCATCTGGAGTGACTATTGGGTCATAGCCTTTTGCCAGTCTAATGTATATCGGACCTTCATAATCTATTGTCTGCATCATGAATCTCCTCATTTCATTGGCATCTGCTGGAGAAACGATCGTCATATTAGGTATAGTCCTCATTATAGATATGTCTTCTATGGCAAGATGGGTTGGCCCCAAAGGAGCATAAACTAGACCTCCTCCATTTGAAATTAACCTCACATTAGTCCGGTGTAATCCTAGATCAATCATATTTTGTTCAAAACATCTCCTTGTTAGAAAAGTTGCGATTGTATTGACATAAGGAATAAAACCCTCCAGTGCCATACCAGCAGCCATGCCAACGATATGTTGTTCTGCTACTCCTTCCATAAAAAATCTTTCTGGAATATTTTTTTTGAAATCATCTAAAACTCCAGGACCAAGATCAGAGCCTATAAAAATTACTCTTTCATCTTTTTGAGCTAGTTCATAAACACAATTTAGGCTTGTAGGTCTCATTTTTAAATTTCTGCTTTAAGGGATTTATACATGTCTTTAATATCAGAATCCTCTAGGTTGGATTTGTGATGCCATTTAGGGTCATTTTCAGCAAAACCTATTCCCTTTCCTTTTACAGTGTGACAGATAACCGCTAAAGGTTTTTTAGAGGATTTTTTTTTAAGAACAGATCTTATGTCTTCTATATTGTGGCCATCAACCTCAGAAACATTAAAATTAAATGCTTTCCATTTATCCACTAAAGGTTCTAGATCTGCGACTTCTTTTGTGAATCCATAAGATTGAATTTTATTATAATCAATCATCACGATTAAATTTTCAAGATTATGATTTCCTGCACACATGGCTGCCTCCCAAACAGAGCCTTCATTTATTTCACCATCACCAACAATAACGAAAACCTTGCTACTTTTTTTTCTAATTTTACAGGCTAAAGCCATTCCTACGCCTATTGATAAACCATGACCTAAAGCTCCGGTAGACGCCTCTACTCCTGGAATTTTGTTTCTTTCTGGGTGCCCTCCGAGCATTCCATCGTTATGACAAAATTTATCCAGCTCAGATAAACTAAAAAACTCTTTATCAGCAAGCAATGCATACAAAGCTAAGCAGCCATGTCCTTTACTTAAAATTAATCTATCTCTGTCTTCCCAAGAGGGATCGTTAGATTTAAATTTAAGAATATCATCAAAAAGTACTCTTAAAATTTCTATCAAGGACATTGAGGATCCTATGTGACCTCTGTTACCTCCTTGCAAAGCCCTGACTACAAGACTTCTTAAGAAATTTGATCTTTCATCTAAAGGTGGATTAGATATTTTATTGGGCATATCAAAAATTAAAATTTAGAATTTTGTCGAGCATTTTATCAGCTTTGTCTAATTGTATTTTTTTTATTTCTTTCAGCTCGGTTTTACTTATTTTATTTGCATGAAGTCTTCTAGAAGCAACATTATCATCAAATATATTCAAAATGATCAAGACCCACCTAATTCCATATAATGGCAATGATGCGTGAAGACGATCACTAAAAAAAATGTCGTCATCTATAAAAATTTTTTTTGTTTGACTTAACCACAACTTCTTTAATGATGAATTTAAGTCCATGCCAGGATGCCAATAAAAATCAGCTATTAGTTTTACAGGATCGTCCCAGCCAAAATAATCAAAATCGATAAAATAAAGCTTCTTATCTTTAGTTACCAAAGAATTATGAAAGCCAAAATCTGAAGGACTTAAAATTCTTTTATCCCATTGTAAATTTAAAGTTCTAGATTCTTGAGGCCAGGTAATTTTCCCTTTTCGAATGAGTTCTTTTGAGATGGGAGATAACTTCTCTGAAATAAACTTTATTAGTATTTTCTCATTTTTATTTTTATCTAATAGATTTATTTTCTTATGAGAAATTTGCCTAATTAATTCATTATAGGAAAGACAAGCTTCGGAAGCTTTTTTATTTTTAAAATTATTCCTTAATGAGATTTTTTTTAGTTTTTTTATAAACTTTACAGCTTGGTTTATATGATCTTGGTTAAGTCTTTTAGGCTCATTACCTTCGATCCAGGTAAATGCTGATATATTCAATTCGTCATTTTTAAATTCTGTCGAGGGAATATTTTTAAATCCTTCTCTCATTAAAAGATTTAAGGCTTCAAATTCTATCTGTTGTCGTTTCCTATGATCTAAGTTTTTATCTGGATATAACTTCAAAGCAAAATTTTTATTTTTAGTTTTAATTTTAAATACTTTACTGTTACCTCTTCCTTTAACAGGATTAATTTGTAAAATTTTGTTTTCTGAATTTTTCTCAAAACATTTTTTTATAAAATGTTCATCATTTTTGAAAATATTTTTTTTTATATCATGCCAGTTTGAGAAATTTATTATTTTTGAGGAATTTCTTGAGGATAGGTGAATCTTTTTGATATCTTTATTTAGATTATCATGGTCTAGAACTTCAATAAGATCATCTATAAAAATATCGCATTTTAAATCATTTATTAGAGATATTTTTTCTTCCCTTGTATTAGCAAAGTAGACTTTATTTGCATCCAAAATTTTATTTTTTTTAATCCATTTTAAAGCTTCTTTTCTCAGATCTATTTTATTTTTATCAAAGTGACCATATTTTGTCTTGTGGCTAATTATGCAAACATCGACATCGAGCAGTTTTGTTACTTTTAAAAAATTTACGAAGCCATCCATGATCTCTGCATTTTTCATGTATTGGCCGTAAACCATTCCTTGGATTTTCATCCAAAGTTCCTTTCCTTTTTTTGATTTTAAAATTAATTTTTTAAGATCGGTTTTGTTACCAATCCAATTTTTATTTACAATTTTTTGATTTTTTGCAACTTCTTGAAAAACTTTGTCATAACAGGCAATCGTATTATCAAAATCGATACCTATGAGCATTTTTACTTGAGATTAAGATTCTGCATTCTTTTGATATTAAAATAATATTCATTATCAATAGGATCAGTTAGTTTGTTATTGATAAAGGCATCATTAAGATCCTCAACTGCATTTTTTATAGTTTTGCTACAGGAGAAGCCTAATTCTTTTTTTATTTTCTCGGAAGAAATGTGATAGGAACGATTGTCGTCCGTTTTTGATTTAATCAATTCAACATCAGGACCGATGACTTCTTTAACAATTTGAGCTAGTTCTAAGACTGTCTTATTTTCATCTCCTGCATTGAATACTTTCCCAGAAATTTGTTCATCTGAGGCATTTAACATGGCCACATAGGCATCAACCATATCTTCAATATGTATGTTAGGTCTTAATTGATCGCCGCCGAAAACAGTTATCCTTTTTTTATGAAAAGCAATATTCGTAAAAATGTTTACTACAACATCCAACCGTTGTCTTTTTGAATAGCCGCATACAGTTGCTGGACGAATTGTAGATGTAATGAAATTATTAGAATTATATTTGATCAAAATATCCTCACACTGAGCTTTATATTTTGAGTAATCTGTAAGGGGTTCCAAAGACATTTCCTCATAAACATTATCAGAATCTTTCACGCCATAAACACTAGAAGAGGAAGCATTTAAAAATCTTTTAATTCCAGAGTCTTCAGCAATTTTTACTAGCGGCTCAAATGAATCAAGGTTTATTGATTTTCCTAGATCAGGGTTTAGTTCAAAACTTGGATCATTTGAAATACATGCCAAGTGAATTAAAGCATCATTATTAGGAATGGATTTTTTTAGTAAATCCAAGTCTCTTAAGTCCCCTTTAACTAATTTAAGATTTTGATGAGAATTCAAAACATCTTCTCCATAAATCATCAAGTCATAAACAGTAACTTTATGCCCCTCTTCTAGAAGTTTGGGAACTAATGATGATCCAACGTATCCTCCTCCACCTGTAACAAAAATATTCATAGTTATATAAAATTAATTTTATTTTAATGCGTGCTGGATTGTTTTAAGCATTTCAGTTTTATCTACACATTTACTATTACTAATAGATTCTACCGATTGGGCAGCTGCCAAAGATCCGAACCATAATGATATATTATCTTTTAATTTAGATTTTAAAGACATAGATAAAATGGGCAACATTGCATCTCCAGAGCCAACTTTATCAACTAATTTAGAAGCAAAAGCTGGGCATTCAATAAATTCATTCTTTTTACTATTGAAGAGAAGAGAGCCTTTATTTCCTCTAGTAACAACAATATAATTCGCTCGATGATTTTGAGAAAGCTTTAACATCAACTTTTTAAGATCTCCTTGTCGGCTGCGCATTTCATGTCTTAACTCACTTTCATTAATGATTATAGAATCACATTTTGAATATTTATTTAAAGAATGAAACCCACTATTGGATGAGTTGATTTGTGCATTCAAAGAAAGAAACGGAGAGGTTTTAGAGATAAAGTTAGCTATTTTTTTAGTTATGAAACCGTGACCATAGTCAGCGACAATCACTAAATCATATTTTTTAATGTCCTTTAAATGATTCAGAACAACTGTTTCTTGAGGGGGCTGAAGATTTTCGTCATTTAGCGAATAAACTCCTAATGTTTTATTTCCACTAACTTTGTCAATAAATCTCTTCTTAAGTATTGTAGGGGCATCTTTTTTCTTCAAATACTTGGCCTTAATTTTTTTATTTAGATTATTAGATATGAAATCTGAAAGTGTATTAGCTTGACCAATACAAGTTAAAAATGAAATATTATTTGAAAATTCACTCAAATGATTTGCCACAGCAGCAGCTCCCCCTAAGTAATTGTTAGACTCCAGTTCACGAAGAACCAACATTGGCTCTTTTCCCGATTTCCCTATAGTCTCACAGAAAATATATTGATCTATAATTGTCTCGCCGATAACAAGAATTTTTAAATCACTAAACTTTTTAAATGATTCTTGAAAATCGTTTTCATCAAAATTATTAGATATTTCTTTTAGGAAATTTTTTTGATCCTCGTTGTAAAGATCTGAGTATTTATTAATAAGATTACTTGAACTGAATGTAATTGATTTTGAGTATTCAATCTTCCCACCATATTTTTTTAAAGATGAAATCTCTTTCTTTATATTGCCAGTGACATCCTTTTCATTTTCTTTATAGTCAGGACCTTTGAAATAAATATCAGGTTTGATAATCTGGATTGTTTTCTCAGCAGTAGGCCATTTGTTTTCAGCCACATAATCAACATCTTCCAATGATGAAATTGATTCAAGCCTATGTGAAATTTTAAAAGCGGGCCGGTTTGGCCCTTTATTCACAAATTCATCTGAAGTAAGAGTAACTATTAGAATATCTCCTTTCTTTTTTGCTTCAGAAAAATGTTTAATGTGACCTATATGAAGAAGATCAAAAACACCATGACAATGAATGATTCTTTTCCCATCTTTTTTTAAATCCAAGCTTATTTTCTTCAAGGTTTCCAATTGAACAATTTTGCTAGACATAAATTAACTCAGATATTCAAACCATCTCTTAGTTGCAACACTTATTGATCTTTCATCCCAAACAGGAGCGTCTTTCCAATAATTTATATCATCTAATAGCAATTTTACTCCATCGGATAATGAAACTTTTGGCCTCCAACCTAATAATTCTTTTGCTTTTGTGATATCGGCCCAAGTGCAATCTGGCTCTCCTGGCCTCTTTGGAATATAAACTACCTCCCCTTTTAATAGTTTTACAAGTTCATTAACTGTATAAGTATTGTCAGAACCAATATTGATAATTTCTCCTGAGATCTTAGCTAGCAAGGCTTTTTTTATAGCTTCAACAACATCTGTAACATAAGTAAAGTCTCTGGTTTGTTTACCATCTCCTACAACTGTGAAAGGATTTCCAGAAAGTTTCTGTGCTAAGAAGACTCCAAAAACAGCACCATAAGTCCCAGAAGTTCTTGATTTAGTACCATAAACATTAAAAAGCCTTAAAGACACTGATTCAATTTTATAAACTTTTTCGTAATGGAGAACAAGCTGCTCTCCAAGATATTTAGTTAGGGCGTAAGGATATCTAGTATCAATTTTCTGATCTTCTGTTGTAGGATAATTATCTGGAATCCCATAACAAGAGGAAGAAGCAGTATAAATTAATTTCTTTATTCCATATTTTCTAGATGCATCTAGAACATTTAGTGTTCCTGTGACATTAGCCTCGAAATAATCACTAGGTTTCTCAATAGATGGGACTATGTCTGCAAGAGCAGCTAGATGGACAACCCAATCGATATTTTTAAATGCTTTACACCATTCCCCTCGAATAGAAATATCTGCTTCAATTAGCTTTATTTTGTTTAAAGAGTCAGAAAGATTTTCTTTTCGACCTGTACTAAAATTATCGATTACAGTTACAGCATGACCTTCATTCAGCAAATTTTTTATTAAATGGCATCCGATAAATCCAGATCCTCCTGTAACAAGAACATTCATGGCACTCTTCCGTAATGATCTTCATATCTTATTATATCTTCTTCACTTAAATGGTCGCCAAATTGGATCTCAACTATCTCAAGAACGTTAGTTTCTCTGTTCTCTAATCTATGTTTGGATTTCAATGGAATAAAAATGTGTTGACCTTTATTCAAAGTTAATTGTTTTTCATCACAGATAACAGTAGCGATTCCCTCAGTTACTATCCAAAATTCTGATCTTTCATTATGAGATTGAAGAGAAAGACTCTGATTAGGATTAACTGTTATTCTTTTAGATAAATAACCATTTCTTTTTTCAAATGTTCGATAATTACCCCAAGGCTTTTTTGTTTCAATTTTTGCCAGATCAGAACTTGATTGTATTTTTCCTCCCCCAATATTAAAGACAAGATCAATTCCAAGCTCCGAACAAATTTTAGCTTCTGGGATGTCAAGATCACTCCTTCGATCTCCTCCATTTGCGAATATATGAATTTTTATTTCTTTAGTTATTTCTCTTATTGTCTCTACTACAGTGGAGTCTTTATCAATTGAGGTAAAAACCCTATCAACACATTCAAAACCCTCCAGTATTTCTTTTCTCTCTGAGCAAGGCATAAAAATAAATCCTTTTTTATCTTTTAGAAAATTATCATTATTAAGAATAACAATTAAATTATCTCCAAGTTTTTTAGCCTCTTGAAACATTCTAAGGTGGCCAATGTGGATAGGATCAAAACCACCGCTTACAATAATGTTTTTCATTTACGAAGTTGATATTAATTAATATGTTCTCTCAGTTTTTCTGCAATAGGCTTCTCATCATCAATAAACCTTTTAACACCATCTCCCATTGCAAGCTCAATTTTTCTTACCGCCCCAATAAGTTGCTTAAAACCAGAGGGTTCTAGTGATGCTGCTTGATCAGAACCATACATTGCTCTGTCAAGAGTAATGTGCCTTTCTAGAGAAGTAATTCCCATAGCAGCAGCTGCATAAGAAACAGCCAAACCACTCTCGTGCCCACTATATCCAACGTCACAATTAAACTTTTTTCTGAGAGTTTCAATTACTTTTAAATTTGCATTCTTTTCATCCATTGGATAAGTAGAGACAGTATGCATAAGTTCGAAAGGGCAATTTTTATCCTCAAAGATTTTTACTGCATTGGAAATATCATCCATTGAAGCCATCCCTGTTGAAATAAAAGTATGTTTTTTTTCATCTGCAACCATGTGGAGTAAATCATCATAAATAAGCATTGCAGATGCAATTTTATTTTTTTTACAATCAAAACCTCTCAAAAACTCTTGGCTATCGAGATCCCAAGCCGAAGCAAACCATTCGATTTCTTTCTCTTTGCAATAATTATCAATCTCTTCATAGTTATCTTGATTAAATTCTAACCCCTGTTTTTGTTCTCTTTGAGTCGTTCCCCAAGGACTATCCCTGAGAGCATCTAATGTACTCTTAGAATAAACTAAATCTATATTTCGTTTCTGAAATTTTACAGCGTCGGCTCCAGCTACTTTAGCTTCATCTATAAGTGATTTTGCTATCTCAATGTCTCCATTATGGTTTATTCCTATCTCTCCAACTATATAAATACTCATCTTATTTCTCCTAAAATGTAATCATAAAATTCCCGGATTACTCCATCTCCGCCCTTGGATTGCAATATGATATCTGAAATGCCTAATATAGTCTGGTTTGAATCTGAAGGACAAGCTGATAAACCAATAGACTCCATGACTTCTTTGTCATTAATATCGTTTCCAATAAATGCTGAATTCTTAAGATTAATCTTTTTTGCTTCGCAGATATTATTTACCTCATTAAGTTTGTTCAAGACACCTTGAAAGCATGGGATTTGAAGTTTTTCTGACCTGGCCTTAACTACTGGATTTTTTTCTGTAGAGATTATAGCTTGGTAAATTTTTAATTTTTTAATTTCTGAAATAGCCAATCCATCCCCTCGATTGACTCTCACAAACTCAGAACCATCTTGAGAAATCTGTACAGTATTGTCGGTCATTACGCCATCGAAATCATAAAAAATTGCTTCGAAATTCATTTTTTAAAAAAAATATTATTCTCAACTATTGAACAGATTTCATGACCTGCAATCGTATGAAATTCTTGAATTATTGGTGTCTCCTTAGAGGGCGATCTAAAAATCAAGTCACAATAGTTTTCTAAAACCATTTCTTCATGGTTTCCTGTAAATCCTACTACCTTAATTCCAATTTTTTTAGCTTGTTTTGCTGCCTCACAAACATTTTCACTGTTTCCACTTGTGGAGTAACAAAATAATAAATCTTTTTTTTCCCCTAAAGTTAAAACTTGCCTAGAAAAAATATTTTTATACCCAAAATCGTTTGTCCAAGCTGTTAAAAAGGAAGTATCTGTTGTCAATGAGATTGAGGACATTCCTTCCCTAGGTCTTTTATGATCTAAAGTTGCGCAGTATTCAGCTGACATATGCTGACACTCAGCAGCACTGCCACCATTTCCACAAAACATTAATTTTCCCTTATTTTTTATTACATCTGTTACAAGCATAGATATTGAAACAATTGATTCACCAATATCACTGATATTTTCTTTGATTAAATTTGATCGTAGATTTAATTTTTTTTCTAAAAATTTAAGATCTTCTACCATACTGATCTGCCTCCATCCATTACAATATTTTGGCCATTTAAATAGCTTGAAGCATCTGAGCAAAGGAATTGTATTGCAGATCTATATTCATCAGAAGCTGCCATTCTTCCTAATGGAATTAGTTTTGAAATCCTATTAACAAATTCCTCATCTTGATTATTAAAAATTCCTCCAGGCGATAGAGAGTTTACTCTAACGTTGCCATCAATCCAGTATGTGGATAAATATTTGGTCATGCCAACCAAAGCTGACTTTATGACGGAATATGTAATAGGTTTTACTTTTTGTTCATCTTCTGGAAGAGACTCATCTAAGTATAATCTTTGATCTGGAGAAATCACTGATAGATCAGATGCAATATTAATGATCACGCCATTTTTGTTAGATTTTGCCATTTTTGTACCGAAAACCTTGCAACATAGAAAACAACCAGTTAATCCTACAGAAATTTCTTCTTCCCATTGCTTTAAAGAGAAATTTTCAAGCCTTGTCCCCGTTGGGAGGTTTCCATTATCAAATTTAGCATCAATAGACGCATTATTTATTAAGATATCGACAAAGATGTTTGAATTATCTAACTTTTTTGAGACTTCGAACACTGAATCTGGATCAGAAACATCCATTTTAAAAATATGGATTTTTTTAGAATCATATTTTTTGTAAAGATGATCTTGTAAATTAAGTAATTTTTTTTGATCAATATCTGTGAGTATTAGTGATGAATTTACCTCCAATAGGGCCTCAGCATGTTCTTTTCCCAGTATTCCGGCAGCGCCAGTAATAAGAACTGTTTTTCCACTTAAATTAAATTTTTCTAGCATGATAGTATTTATACTTGGCCGCCGTCAGCAATCAAAGTAGCTCCTGTTATAAATTTAGCTTCATCAGAGCTCAAAAAAAAGACAGTTTTGGAAACATCGTCTGTATTCCCAAACCTTGTCAAAGCAACTTCATTTTTCAACATATCTTCAACTTGTTTTTTATTTTTTTTTAATTTTTCTTCCCATGTAGATCCTGGAAACTGAATGTTTCCTAGTGCTACAGAATTAATTCTAACCCCTTTTGTTCCAAGATATTTTGAGTAAGCATGGACATAAAAATTTAATGCAGCTTTTGCTACAGAGTAAGTAACAGGAGCAGAATTTATAGGCTTTACTCCACAAATTGAGGAGATACAAACAATTGAACCCTTCGTTTTTGATAATGTTTTTACAGAGCTTTCAATAACATTTGTTGTACTCAAAAAATTCACATCAAACATTTTTTTCCACTCATCATTATTCTCTTTTCCAGGTTGATGAGATTTTCCGCTTCCGACGTTGCATATTAAAGCATTTAAATCACCGAACTCAGAAACACAGTACTTAACCATTTTTTTAGCAATTTGAGGATCTGAAACATCACCTAAAAAATAATCTGTGTTAAGTTCTCTAGAAGCCCTCTTCAGTGAATTTTCATCTCTACCATTTAATATTACTTTGTAACCATTCGCAGCAAACTCCTTTGCTATTGCGAATCCAATTCCTCTGGATGATCCAGTTACTAAAACATTTAGTTTTTCTTTCGACATAAGAGTTAAGCAAGAACAAAATAAGTTTGAAGAATTGGCAAAATCCAATCAAGTTGGCTTTTAAATACATTTTTCCCTTCCATATCTCTATATGCCTGCATTATGAAAGGCCCTTTATATCCAATTTTTGATAATTTTTCAAAAACCATATGAAAATCAGCATCTCCATCTCCAAGAAAAACTGAATCAGATTTATATCGTCTATCTTTGATATGAACATCGTTTATATAATGACCGTAGGCTTCAATCTCCTCGCTACAGTTAAATCCAAGAGATGCACTATTTCCAATATCATAATTTACTCCTACCCTAGAATTATCAAAATAATCAACTAAATCAGCAAAATCTTTCGGTCCTAAGTCGGTTTCTAGAGAGAAATTTACTTCAACTGGCGAATCACCAATCACATCATTTAAGACATCCTTAAAAATGGATATTTGATTTTTATTTTGAAAAGAAGAATGATCCACACAAGGAATTACAATTTCAGTAATTCCTAGATGCTTACAAGACAAAGATAATCGTTTTAGTATATCTTTACTTTTTTGTCTTTGATACAAATCCTCGCTATGCAAAGGAGCCTCCATAAAAAAATCTGCACAAAGAGTCCTCACCATAACTTCATTTTTTTTTGAGAGTGAAGAAATCTCTTCAATGCCTTCATTACTGAGTAAAGGATTTTTTTCTACATCTTCATAGTCAACAATGAACTCAATTAAATTCAATCCAAATTCTTTAGCAATGATAAATTCATCCTGCCAGTATCCAACCGGATGTGACTGATATCTATTTTTATACTTAGGAAGTAATCTTCCCTGCATTACTCCCAAAAAATTCATTATTTTTTTGAAAACTGATAGGGTGAAGTTCCAATATTTTTATCATTATTTCCTTCATCCCAGGATTTAATTTGACTTTCAATATCCAGGCCAATATTTTCTGACCATTTCTTTAAAATCAAATTAAAAATTGGGCCTCTCTCTCCACTTCCAATTTGAAGTTCATTTAATGAGGTCACTGGAAGCATGCAGAAGGGAGTACCTGTCATAAATGCTTCGTCTGCATTATAAACATCATAAGGCTCTATATTCTTTTGAACGCATTCGAGTTTTAATTCTTTACAAAGTTCATAAATTACATAATCTCGGGATATTCCCCTGAGTATATTTCTTCCTTCAGGAGTTATTACTACGCCATCTTTTATAATAAAAAAGTTATCTCCTGTACCTTCTGTTATATATCCATCATCGTCGAGCATCAAAGCCCAGGTATTAGGATATCTGACTTGAGCAGCTTCAATGTTAGCCATCAAATAAAAAACTCTGCTTCTATTTTTAATCTTAGGATCTAGATATCTTGCAGGAATTGCTCTTTGTGAAGAAATAAAAGCATTTATACCTTGATCAAAAAGTATTCCCATGCTTTTAACTGTCCATCTTAATGGAAAATCTGCAATTATTAAATTTGCTTCTTTGTGAAGACCGTCAACGCCTTTATAAATATCTAGGAGACCTCTCGAAACATCAATCATTAAACGATGCTCATCATCATCTTTAAATTCGCCTTTATTTTGATCGATCGTTAAAAGACATTTTTCATAAATACTATCTTCAGTTTCTTCTAGAGGAATCCTAAATATTTTTATACCTGTAAGTAATCTTTTAATATGTTCTCTCAATTTAAATTGTTCCCCATTAAAAGATCTAGTCATTTCAAAAACCATATCTCCAAACATTAAAGAAGAATCATATATGGAAACTTTTGCGTCTTGCTCGTCTACAAAACTTCCGTTCATATAAACTTTTCTAGTCATTTTTTATCATAAAGGTTTGCATTAGCTTCTCACACATATCAAAGGTTTCTCGATCATCTATTTCAAAAAGTTGCCAATGCTTCATTAGGAAATAGTCTTTTTTTCCAACAAATCTATTCATATTTTTCAAAAACTTTCCTGATTTAAAAATATAAAAAGAACCATTCTCAACTATAGTAGACTTTGTTTCTTGCCTCCTTTTCCGGTTACTTGGGTCATAGTTTGATGGAACTATTTCATTTTCATCTTCAACCCATGAGCATTCATCTTCGAATTTTACAGCAGAAAAGAGAGAATCTAAGGATTTCTCATTAAAATATTCTAAGGCGTTATCAAAATCGTTTTTTAACCTCAACGGAGAAGTTACTTGAGGAGCAATAATCAAATCTTCCTCATCACAATCTATGCATTCTATTGAGTGTTTCCATGCAGATTCGGATGATGATGAATCTTGTGAGAATTTTGAGGGTCTTTCTATTAAGTTGATATCCTCATCTCTTCCTATATCAAGAATTTCTTCTGAATCAGATGATAAAAAAATTTCGTCAACCTCATTTGATTTTTTTAATTGATCAATAGTCCAAAATAAAAGGGGTTTTCCATTGAAGGGAAGAATATTTTTTGATTTTAATCCCTTACTACCTCCCCTAGAGAGAATGATTGATATAGTTTTCATTTAAAATGGTACCCGGGGCCGGACTTGAACCGGCACGAAGTTGCCTTCGAGGGATTTTAAGTCCCTTGTGTCTACCAATTCCACCACCCGGGCTAATTTATAATATTCTCCATATATTTCTTCAAATCTTTATCTTTTGATGCAACAGCAACATTTGCCCCAATGAAGCCTTTAATTTCTCCACAATCAAAAATATCATCGTCTGTTAAAAATGCACTTAATTTAGTGTTTTTGAGTAGATTATCCAAAGCGTCAGTTAGTTGTATTTCGTTATCTTTTCCGAAATTAGTTCTTTCTAATATCTCCATAATCTCATATGGAAGTATGTATCTTCCTACAACTCTATAATTAGAAGGTGAATCAACGGGATTAGGCTTTTCAACTAGTTTTTTTATTTCTTGAGTTTCATTTATCTTTATTTTCTTATTATTTAAATCAACAATTCCATAGCTTTTTGTAAATTTTTTATTTATTTTTTGAACCATTATCTGTCCCTGATTAGTATTATCCCAGTGATTCATCATTTTAAAAAAACTAGAATCTTTATTTTTAGAGATAAGCAATTCATCGGGTAAAAATATTGCAAAGGGTTCTTGATTTAATAAATGTTTGGCATTCAGAATGGCATCGCCTAAGCCTAGAGCTTTCTCTTGTCTAATTGAGGATATTTTTATGTTTTTTGGGATCATATTTTTTATTGATCCTAATATCCTTTTTTTTCCTTTTGTTTCCAAAATATGTTCTAACTCATAATTACCATCGAAATGATTTTCAATTGCATCTTTGCCACTTCTGGTCACAAATATAATCTGCTCAATTCCAGAAAGCGCTGCTTCTTCAACAACATATTGAATGACCGGTTTATCCACTACAGGAAGAAGTTCTTTGGGTATTGCTTTTGTAGCAGGTAACATCCTAGTACCTAACCCTGCTACAGGAATGATTGCTTTTGAAATTTTCATCACACTTCAGTTAAAATTAATTCATAAATTTTTGAAATGGGACGAAGTTTATAACAACCACTTTATAATTAGAATAAATAAACTTACTTTTATTAATGGAGAAATAAATTTTTGATGCAGTAATAATAGGTGCAGGTGTCATTGGCTTGGCAATTGCAAAACATTTATCTGAGGAAGGTTTACAGATAGTTGTTTTGGAGAAAGAAAAAAGATCAGGAGAATCTACATCTTCAAGAAATTCCGGAGTGATTCATGCTGGCATGTATTATCCAGAAAATAGTTTGAAGGCTAAGCTGTGTGTAGAAGGAAATAATCTTCTTTATCATTATGCTAGGAAGAAAAATATACCCCATAAAAAAATAGGGAAATATATTGTCTCTACGAATGAATCTGAAGAAAAAAAGTTAATTCAAATTTATGAAAATGGAAAAAAAAATTCGGTTGATTTAGAAATAATAAGTAAAACAGACTTAAAAGAGAAATTACCTTATTTATCAGCTGTTTCAGGTATTTTTTCTCCTAATACAGGAATCATCGATGTACCAGAATTAATAAAATCATTGGAATTTGATATTTGGCAAAATGATGGATTAATTTCTTTCAATACGAAATGCTTAAAAGTGAAAAAAAATTGCAATGACTTTGAAATCTATTGTGATTCATCAGAAAAATTCAAAATTAAGTCCAAACTGTTGATCAATGCCTCAGGTCTTCAATCCTACGAGACCTCAAAAAATTTCAGTTTTCTTCCAAAAGAACTTTTACATCCTCTCTATTATGCAAAAGGACATTATTTTAAATATACCGGGCAACATCCCTTTACTAATTTGGTTTATCCAATAAATTCAGAATCTTCTTTGGGTATTCATGTAGGATTTGATATGTCTGGTCAATTACGATTTGGTCCAGATCTTGTGTGGGTAAAAGATTTAGATTATAAATTTGAAATTAATGCTAAAGAAAGATTTATAAAAAGCATCAAAGCTTATTGGCCTGACCTAGATTCAGATAAACTTAATGAAGACTACGTTGGAATTAGACCAAAGATCCAAAATAAATCTGAAAATATGAGAGATTTCAGCATAATTGGTCCCAAGGATCATAGTTTGGAAGGATTTGTAAATTTACAAGGAATTGAAAGTCCCGGAGTAACCTCAAGCCTAGCCATAGCAAAATTTGTGTCAAATTTGCTTCTTTAAGTCATTCAGTTATCAGAATCATAATTAACATTTTGTTCTTTTTCTCTTTGATCCAACTCATCATATTTGCTTCTTATAGAGTTATTAATGTTTATTGCAGAATCAAGAAAAAGAAATTTTTCGCCAATCTCGTCAGAATATTTTAGAAAAGCTGCAGTATCTTTCGTGAAACAAGCGCCACCAAAACCTTTTTTGCCATCATGACCAGGAACTGACATATGAGAATTACCAATTCTTTTATCCAAGGATAATATTTGAATGAAATCATCCCAGTCAATTTCTGATTTTAAATTATCGAAAATATCCCTTATTCCATTAAAGAATAAAACTTTCGATGCCAAATAAGAGTTTATTGAATATTTGATTAATGACGCTGTTTCTATATCCACAAAAATATAATTTTTTGTTTTACATGCAGAATAATTTTTATATAAATTTTCTACTCTTTTACAAATTATCTTGTCCCCACCTAGAATCACAAAAGGAGAGTTAATAAAATCCTCCTCGGCATGTTTTTCTCTTAAAAATTCTGGATTGTAAACTAAGGAATCTATTTCAGAATTTAAAGAGCTTAAATTATTTGGTAAAAAGGTACTTTTTAGAATCTTTGGTACACCCTTAAAATTATTTTTCAATTTGCTAAAAACATCAAATACAATTGAGGAATCTTGACTGCCATCTATATTCATTGGCGTTGGAACACAAATAAAAATGAAATCAGGTTTGAATTTTTTCAGTTTGTTGATATCGGTTCCATGCTTTGGATCAACAATGAATTTTTCATTTATTTTTGGAAATCCTTTTTCTGTTGCTTCTCCTACAAATCCATGCCCAATAATTCCAATTTTTATGTTACTGAATATCAAAACTTAAAGTTTCTTTTATACCAATTCAAAAAATTATTCATGCCATCCTCAAAAGATACTTTGGGAGAATAGCCAAGTAGCTCATTAGATTTAGTGATATCGGCATAAGTTTTTTTTACTTCATCAGGAGAATCCTCATATTTAATGATTGCTTTCTTATCCAAATAATTTTCAATATGAGAAATCAGCTTAGCTAATTCAATAGGATTATTATTTCCAAGATTAAATATTTGGTGGCAGCTAAAATCATTAATAATGGCTTTATAAATACCTTGGCAGATATCATCAATATAGGTCATGTCTCTACTCATCAGTCCCTGATTGTAAAGCACAATAGGAACGTTTTCTTTGATTCTTTGGCAAAATTTATAATAAGCCATATCTGGTCTTCCAAACGGACCGTATACAGTAAAAAATCTCAGCCCAATGATATTCAAATTAAACTCTTTGCTATAAAAATCAGCAATATCCTCATTAATTTTTTTAGTTAATCCATAAAAAGATTTTGGGTTAATTGTATCTGATTCCTTGAAGGGATATTTTTTCTTGCCTCCATATACAGAGCTGCTTGAAGCATAAATTAATTTGGTCTTAAATTTTCTGACATTCTCTATCATATTAGAGAAAACTATTAGGTTAGAGTCAATGTAGGATTTAGGATTAATCTTTGAGTATCTTACCCCAGCTTGAGCTGCTAAATGAATTACAACATCGGGTTCTTCATTGATAAAAATTTTATTCAAGCGATCAAATTGAATAAGATCGGAATGGCAAAATTTAAATTTTTTATTTTTTTTTAAGGTTTCTAATCTTTGCTTTTTGAGATTTAAATCATAATAGTCATTCATTGAATCTACGCCGACAACCGAAAATTCTTTTTCTAAGAGAAATTTAGAAATATGGAAGCCGATAAATCCTGACGATCCTGAAACTAAGATCTTTTTTTTCATGATGATGGAGGCTGAGGTCGGAATCGAACCGGCGTACACGGATTTGCAGTCCGCTGCATAACCACTCTGCCACTCAGCCCTTTAAGTTGAAAATGATTGTATAGCATTAGCTATGTATTCTGAATCTTTTAAATTTAGATGAGGGCCTATAGGAATACTTAAAATTCTTTTAGATGCTGCATAACAATTGCTTTCTTTGGCGTTATCGAATCTAGCATTTTCCTTAAATGCCATCATTTTTGATAGTGGATTAGGATAATAAATTCCGCAATTTATTCCTCTTTTCTTTAGATATTTCAAAAGGGAGTCCCTATCTTTGCTTAAAATAGGAAATTGGTGAAATACTGAAGATTGAAAGCTAGATAATTTAATGGTTTTTGTAATTGATCCATCAAGTGAATCTAATAGATAAGAGGCTTGTTTAACTCTTAATTCATTATTCTTCTTTAAAGTTTTTATTTTTTGATTTAGAACTGATGCTTGAAATGCGTCAAGCCTTGAATTTCTTCCTGCCAAAACATGATCGTAAGTATCTACTCTCCCATGGTTAGCAATTTTTTGAGCTATATTAAAGAGTCTTTTACTATTTGTTACTATCGCTCCAGCATCTCCAAATGCACCTAGGTTTTTTGTTGGATAAAAGCTGAAAGTACCTAGATTTCCAAAATTTCCAACTTTCTTCCCTCTAAATCTTGCACCATGGGCCTGGGAACAATCTTCGATCAATTTAAGATTAAATTGATCGGTTATTTTTTTAATTTCTGTCATATTGCATGGGTTTCCAAACAAATGTACGGCAATAATGGCACTTGTTTTTTTATTAACTAGCTTTTTGATTGATTCAATTGAGATAGTAAAGTCATCAAGATTAATATCTGCTAAAACCAACTTATATCCTCCTCTTATGACTGCTTCTGCAGGTGATAAGAAAGTAAAGTTAGGAACAATCACTTCAGAATTTTTTGGTAAGTCCAAGCTTTCTAGAGCAATTTCTATTGCATCAGTACCATTTGCGACTCCTAGACAGAAGTTACTATCATTAAATTGAGAAAAATTTTGTTGAAATTTTTTGACCTCTTCTCCACCAATAAAGTTACTTGAATCGATAAGATTTATAATATTGTTAGTAATTTCATTCTGATCTTTCTTTCCAAGACTTAGATCTATGAAAGGAATGTTTCTAATTTTTTGCATACGAGTAATTTAAAAGTGATAACCAGGACAAGATAGCTGAGAGTACGATTGTGAGATCTGCTATGAAGCTAAGTTCTGTATCTAGAAAGATAATCGCAACCGCTATGGAAAAGATTTGAAAAAAAGTTTTAAATTTTCCTAAAAAATTAACTTTTACATTGTTTTTCTTTGTCTCCAATAGATACTGTCGGATGCTCCCTATAGATAGCTCTCTAGCAATAATCAAAGTTGTCATAGCAAGGAAGATTAAATTATCAAAATGAAAAGAGATAAAAATTAGCAAACTAGAGACAAAAATTTTATCTGCTAAAAGATCCAGATTTGCCCCTAGAACAGATTCTTGTTTCAAGTATCTTGCAAAATATCCATCTAAAAAATCAGTAAAACTGGCTAGTAAAAAAAAGAGAAGGGCAAGGTATAAATTACTATTTCCTATGCAAATGATAATTGGAAATATTAAAATAATTCTTGAAAGTGATATTAAGTTTGCAGTCATTTTTCACTCAAGTAATCAAAGATTATTTTGGCTCTCATTGGTCCAATACCTTCTATGGATTTTATTTGATCTATGCTTGCTTTCCTAAGAGATTCTATCCCTCCAAAATGTCTCAGAAGAGCATTCCTATTACTTTTACCTATGCCTTTTATTTCATCAAGAGATGAATATGTAATGTTTTGCCTTCTTTTTTTACTCCTTGATAAAGCAAATCTATGCGACTCATCTCTTACAAACTGAAGGAGGCGTTTACCTTCTTGTTCTAGAATCATACTTTTAATTTTTCCACAAGAAAAATAAAGCACGTCATCATATTTCAAATTTCTATCTGGGCCTTTTACCAAAGAGAGTATTTGAGTATTACATTCTTGATATTTTTCAATTACCTCCTTGGCTAATGAAAGTTGTCCCTTACCCCCGTCAATCACAACAAGATCAGGAAAATTATTTCCTTCTTTCTCTAACCTTTTGAATCTCCTGGATAAAACCTCTTTCATAGCTAGATAGTCATCATTTTTATTAATTTTTATATTGAAAGAGCGATATTGTTTTTTTTGTGGTCCATCTTTATCAAATACCACACATGAGGCTGTTACATTATCGCCAGACATATGACTAACATCAAATCCTTCTATCCTGTTTATTTTTGATTGAGTTTTTTCTTCAATGAAAGAAAGTCCTTCAATTATCCATGGATAGTTGTACTGACGTTGAAGACCATCATCGGATTGAATTAATGCTAGCTCAAAAATTTTTTTATTTTTATGATTCTTCTTCTCTAAGACAATTTTTTTATCTTTAAGTTGCGCACTTAAATTACTAAACTTAAAATCTGATAACAATGTTATGCGCTCTAAGTTTTTTTCTATTAAAATCTTTGAGAGAAAACTTTCCATGAGTTCTTCTTCTGAAAAATACTTATCTATTTTTGAAAAATAATTCTCTGCACTTGTAAGCCAACCATCCTTTATTTCTAAAATAGAGATACAGTTAACATATTCATTAGATTTCTTAGTTATCGCAATCGCATTATCATATATGGTAAAGACGGATTGATCTTTTTGGATATCCCTATAGGCCTTAATCTTGTCTCTATAAAGGGCCGCTCTTTCAAATTCTTCCAAAGATGAGTATTCGTCCATTTTTGAGTAAAGAATGTTTAGAAAAGATTTATCTTTTCCTTCAATAAATTTGATAGCTGCATCTACCTCTTCAAGATAGTTTTTCTGTGATATTTTTTCAACACATGGAGCTGAACATTTACCAATTTGATGCTGTATACAAGGTCTTGTACGATTTTGGAAAACCATATCAGAACAATTTCTCACACCAAATAATGTTCTTGTTAAGTCTATTGATTGCCTTGCTGCTGCTACGTTTGCATAAGGTCCAAGTTTTATGCCTTTAAGTTTTTTATTTCTAGTCAGATATATTCCTGGAAAATCATGATTAGAAGAAAAATATATTGCAGGAAAAGATTTATCATCTCTAAATTGAACGTTGAATGGTGGCTTAAGCTTTCTAATTAAGCTTTGTTCTAAGAGCAAAGCATCACTCTCTGTTTTTGTTATTAATACTTCAAGAAATTTAATCTTCTCAATTAGTTCATTTTTTTTTCTATCTCTAGATGTTGATAGATATGACTTAAGTCTGTTCGAAAGATTTTTTGCTTTGCCTATGTAAAGAATTTTATTTTTTTTATCATAGAATTTGTAAACTCCTGGGAGTTTTGGCAGATCCTTTTCCTTAGAGAAAATTTCTTTTGTTTTAGTGTACTGATATTGCTCTTCCATCTGGTCTTCTCAAGTCAGCAAAACCCTCATATTTCTCCTCATTAAAAAGTATGGAGTGTGATTCACCAATTCTTTCTCTATAAACAGTATCAAAACCTATTTTATTGATATTTTTAATATTTTTTTCATTCTCTATGAATAGAATATCAGGCTTCCATTGGTGATGAATTCGTTTGGCTATAGATGCATCATCAATTTTCATATCAAAAATCATAATATTTAATAAAAGTTGAAGAACTGTTGATATGATTGTGGACCCTCCTGGAGAACCAGTAATTAAATAAGGTTTCCCGTCCTTAAAAACTATAGTTGGTGTCATTGATGAAAGAGGAGCCTTGCTTGGTTCTACCTTATTTGCTTCAGATCCTACTAGCCCAAAAAAATTTGGGTAGCCAGGTTTAATTGAAAAATCATCCATTTCATTATTCATTAAAATTCCAGTTCCTTTAGCTATTATTCCAGAACCATATGCTGTATTTAATGTATAAGTATTTGAAACAGCGTTCCCTAAAGAATCAATTATTGAGAAATGTGTTGTTTCTTCACTTTCAGCCAAATATTCACCTGGGGTATCAATGATGATTTTTCTACTAGAGTTTTTAATAATTTTTGAAAGAGACTTTGCGTACTTCTTTGAAGTTATTTTGCTTATGTCAAAGTTGTTGAAATCTGAATCACCTAAAAATTTTGACCTATCTGCAAATGAAAATCTCATAGCCTCTATCAAAAGCCGGTTGTACTCAAGAGAATTATGATCATATGAGGTTAGATTGAAATTTTCAAGAATATTCAAAGATTGAGAAAGTACTATACCTCCTGAGCTTGGGAGAGACATAGAACAAACTTCGTAATCAGTGAATGTAGAACAGAGAGGCAGCTTAAATGTTGATTTATAATTTATAAAATCGTTTCTGGTGAAAATACCTCCATTGTTTTGAAAGTAAATTACAATTTTTTTTGCTGTCTCGCCTGAATAAAATTCATCTCTACCAAACTTTGAGATTCTTTTTAGGGTTTGTGCTAAATCTCTTTGTTGAAAAACATCGCCTTTCTTCCATAAATTTTCCTTAACAAAGATTTTTTTGGCTTCAGGATTTTTTGAAAATTTATCTCTATTTTTATTAAAGTATTCTGCTTGAAATTTAGATAACGTAAAACCTTTTTCAGCCAGGTCTATTGCTGGCGCTATTAATTTTCTAATGGGAATAGACCCATATTTATTGTGAATCTTGAACATTCCATCTACTGTTCCAGGAATACCAGAAGCTAAAAAAGATGATGTGCTCAAACCTTTTATGACTTTACCGTTTTCATCGAGAAACATATCTTCTTTAGCTTTAACTGGGGCCCTTTCTCTATAGTCTATTGATTCAATAGTTTTTTTATTCGCATCGTAAAGAAGGGCAAACCCTCCACCTCCAATATTTCCTGCAGAAGGATTGACAACTGCTAAAGCAAAAGCAACTGAAATAGCAGCGTCAAATGCATTACCTCCGTCTGAAAGAATTTTTGAACCAACTTCAGTTGCTAAATGATGTCTTGTTACGACAACCGAATTATGTTTTGAAAAGGATAAACTTGAAAAGATGCTTAAAGAAATAAGAAAAAGAAAAATTAATAGATTTCTTTCAAATAAAGTAAGAGTCAATTTCATTAATAACTTTTATAGGATTCGTGGACGAAATTATCTCTCTTGCCACAACAAGGTAATCTGCGCCCATATTTATTGCATCATGGATAGTTGCTGTTCTTTTTTGACCCCCCCTCTTTTCTTTAACCCTTATTCCTGGACAAACAGATATAAAAGAATCCATCTGTTCCTTATTGAAATAAGCAAGATCGTTAGGAGAGCAAACAATTCCATCTATACCTAGCTTTTTTCCTAAATTAAAAAGAGAGATAATTTGGTCTTTTAGATCCTTGCTAACTCCAGCATCAGATAAATCGTTTTGATCAAGGCTTGTAAGAACCGTAACTCCTACTAAAAGAATTTCAGGTGAAATTGAATTCTTTGCATTAACTGCAGACTCAATCATATTTTGTCCTCCAGAAAGATGAATATTCAACATCCATACATCCTTTTTACAAGCTTCTATAACAGCTTTCTCAACTGTGTTTGGCGTATCGTGAAACTTTAAATCTAAAAAAATGTCAAAGCCTTGCGCTTTAAGGTCTTCTAATACTCTAGGTCCACAAGCAGTAAAGAGTTGATTTCCAACCTTTAACTTATAATTTTCAGGATTAAGGAGCTTAGTTATTTCAAAAGCGCTTTGCGAATTATCAAAATCTAATCCAACTATTATTTGTCCCTTTTTGATGAATTTTTCCATTAACGCACTATTTGGAAAATTATATCAATAATAAAGTTTATTTATTTATTCTATTTTTAAGCAACTTTGAAGGTCTAAAGTAAAGTAAAGATCTTCTATCTAATTCAATTGCTTTTCCCGATTTGGGATTTCTTCCTCTAATTGGATTTCTTTCTCTAACTGAAAATGCACCAAATCCTCTTATTTCAATTCTTTGATTTTCTGAAAGTAGATTTGATAATTGATTGATCAGTTCATCTAGGGCAATTTTTGAATCTAAAGAGGAGAAGGTTAGATTTTGAGTAGTTAATTTATAAAGAAGATCTGTTTTTTGCATAAATCACTTATCTTCAAGCTCTTCTTTGATCAGGTCACCAATTGAAGATTTAGAGCTCTCTTCAATTTCTTTATTCTTTATTTGATTTTCTTTCAAAATTTCTTTTTCCTTACTTTTTTCAAGTGCTTTCATGGAACCCCAAATTTTTCTTTCCTTCCTATCAAAATTTGAAATTGAGAAGTTTATCTCGTTTCCTTCTTCAAGAGAGGAACTTTCTTCTTCTATAAAGTCTCTCTTTCTCATCAAAACTAAAATATTCTCATTAACTGTTATGCTTAGATTATCTTCATCAATAATTGAAATTTTTCCTGAAATTGGAGTTCCTTTTGGATGATCTTTTATGAAATTTTCAAGTGGATCCTCTGAAAGTTGTTTGATTCCAAGAGATATTCTCTCCTTCAATGGATCCATGGCTAAAATCAAAGCTTGAACATCTTGACCTTTTTGGAAACTTTGAACTGCATTTTCTTCTGAATCTATCCAAGATAGATCTGAAAGATGGACAAGTCCATCTATATCGCCATCGAGGCCGACAAACATTCCAAAATCAGTTATAGATTTGACGGTTCCTTTAACTGTATCACCAACAGAATTATTTTCTGAAAAAATTAGCCAAGGGTTCTCTTGACATTGCTTCATTCCTAATGAAATTCTTCTTTTTTCTAAATCAAGCTCTAGCACCATAACATCGATCTCATCTCCTGAAGATACGACTTTTGATGGATGTATATTTTTATTGGTCCAGTCAATTTCAGAAACATGAACCAAACCTTCTGTATCTTTATCAAGCTCAGCAAAAAAACCATAATCTGTAAGAGTTGATACTTTTGCTTTATGCACTGAATTTACAGGGTAAAGTGTTTCAATGGTCTCCCATGGATCTGAATACATTTGTTTCAATCCTAAAGATATCCTTGATTTTTCTTTATCAAAATTAGTCACCTTTAGACTAAGCTGATCTCCAATATTGAGAGCTTCTGATGGGTGATTAATTCTTTTCCATGTAATATCTGTTATGTGAAGCAATCCATCTATGCCCCCGAGATCAATAAAGGCTCCATAATCAGTTAGATTTTTTACTATACCTTCAATGGTAGAACCTTCTTCTATGGACGCAAAAAGCTTCTCTCTTTCTTCCGAATTGATATCCTCCTGAACAGCCTTTCTAGATATGACAACGTTAGATTTATCTTTGTCTAGTTTTATGACTTTAAAATCTTGAAAGGTTTTTTCTAAATGGTCAAAGCTTTCAAGTTGTTTTGAATCCACAAGAGAGCCAGGCAGGAAGGCTCTAACTCCTGCTACGTCGACTGTCATTCCACCTCTGACTTTGCCTGTTATGTAACCTTTAACTATTGAACCTGTTTTAAGTGATTCTTCTAAGTTGAGCCAACTTTCATCATGCATTGCTCTTAATCTTGAAACCCTAGTCTCACCATAACCATCTTCAACGGCTTCAAGGGTAACTTTTACTTCATCGCCGATCTCTAGCTCTTTATCAGATTCATCTGCTAAAAATTCGCTTCTGGCCAAAACAGGCTCTGATTTTAAGCCTACATGGACAGTAACCCAGTCTGATTTTAAGTCAACTATCACCCCAGTAATAATCGTTCCTATTTGGAAATCTAATGTTGATAGACTTTCATCTAGAAGTTTTGCGAAGTTAGCTTGTTCCATAATTTAAGTTAAATCCATTACTATATTTACTACCTCATCTATCGAAAGATTTGTAGAGTCAATTACTTTTGCTCCTTCTGGAATCAAAAGAGGTGATACTTTTCTATTTTTGTCTTTCAAATCTCTTTCTTCTAAGCTTGAGATAAGGTTGGGCATGTTAACCTTCAAACCCTTTTCTTTCAACTGAATTTGACGTCTTTTTGCTCTTTCTTCGATTGATGCATCCAAGTAAATCTTTATCCCAGCAGCTGGAAAAACAACAGATCCCATATCTCTTCCGTCGGCTATTAGTCCTATATTCGGATCATAAAAGGACCTCTGAGTAGTTTTAATTAGGTTTCGAATTTGTTGATTATGTGCCAAGTCTGAGGCCTTTGTGCCAATTTCTTCTCTTCTTATATGATCAGATACATCTTTACCATTAAAAAAAAGGTGATATTGATCGTCTATAAGCTCAAAGATGATTTTCCTATCTTTCAGTTCTAATCCAATTTTATCTGGGTCATTATTTTTGATATTTTCTGAAATTAGAGCTATTAATCTATACAAGGCTCCGCTATCTAAAATATTCCATCCTAATTTTAAAGCTAACAGTTTGGCTATAGTCCCTTTGCCAGATCCGCCTGGCCCATCAATAGTTATTAAATTATCCATTATTTAAATTGAATCCCAATAATTTTGCTTGATCGACAAATTCAGGAAAAGAAGTATTGATGCAATCTATATTCTTCACTATCACTCCTTTTGGAGACCTCAGGCCTGCTACTAACATTGTCATCGCGATTCTATGATCCCCATGCGAATCAAATACTCCATCAGAAAAAATTCTATCGTTTTTACCAACTATTTTTAGACTGTCCTCATTGAAATGAACTTCAACATCTAGTTCTTTAAGGTTATTGATCATGATTGAAAGTCTGTCGCTCTCTTTGTGCTTCAATTCTGATAAACCGATAAATTCTGACTCTCCTTCTATCAAGCTAGCAATTAAGAAAAATAAGGGTAGCTCATCAATTAAATTAGGAACGATATCTTCCGTAATTTTTGCAGGTAATAAGTCCGATGACTTTATAACTAAATCAGCCACTTCTTCGTTTCCTAATTGTCTGATATTTGTAAGATCTATGTTTGCTCTCATATCTAAAAGACAGTCAAGAAAAGCTTTTCTAGTCTCATTTATTCCAACATTTTTAATTATTATTTCTGAATTCTCTGAAATAAGGCATGCACTAATAAAAAAGGCAGCCGATGAAAAATCTCCAGGAACTTCAATCTGCCCTGGGGTTTTTAAATCACTTTTTTCAATTTCAATAATCCCGTTAGAAGATGAAATATTAGCTTCAAAAGTTTTCATCATCCTTTCTGTATGATCTCTGGTTGCATATTTTTCTTGTACCAGAGTTTTACCTTCCGCATTTAATCCTGCCAATAAAATTGAGGATTTTACTTGCGCACTTGCAATTGGCATTTTGTAAGTAATTCCTTTTAAACCGTTTGAAGGACTAATATTAAGAGGAGGATTTTCTTTATTAGTTGCAGAAATTTTTGCTCCCATTTTTTGCAAAGGGTCAATAATTCTCATCATTGGACGTTTTGAAAGAGAAGCATCTCCGGTCAATGTGGATGAAAAGCTTAACGAGCTTAAGAATCCTGCAAAAAGTCTCATACCTGTTCCAGAGTTACCAAAATAAAGATCGTTTGTTGGAGCAGACAATGCTTCCATGCCAGGGGAATCAAGAAAAATAATAGAGCTTTTAACTTTGGTTTCAATTCCTAGCAATTTAGCAACGTTGAGCGAATTAAGAACATCTTCGCTATTTTGTGAGCCATGAATTTGCGTTTTTCCTTTACTTAAAAGTCCAAATAAGATTGCTCTATGCGAGATAGATTTATCACCTGGAATAACAATCTCTCCTGAAAGGCTATTTTGCTTCGATGACTTTAATAGTGTGGTCATTCAGTCAATTATTTTTTTTCTTGCTTTATTGGATTCAGTAATTAAATTTTTAGTATTTGAGCGACTTCTTAAGATATTTTTTTCCATTACCTCTAATTCTCTTTTAAAACCTTTTATTGAATTTAAAATTTCCTTTTTATTAAGATCAAAAATATCGCTCCACATTTCAGGATCACTTGAAGAAATTCTAGTGAAGTCTTTTAGTCCTCCTCCCATAAGGACTTTATTCTTTATGTTTGAGGATTTTTCGATATATCTCATTAAGCTAAAACTTATTACATGTGGTAGGTGACTTGTAGCTGCTAGTATTTTGTCATGAGAATTTAAATCCATTTTTATACAATTAGAACCTATAGATTCCCATAATTTTTGTGCTTTTGTAATTGAATTTCTCGATGTCATTTTCAACGGAGAAAGAATACAAATTTTGTTATTAAAAAGTTTCATGTCAGAAGCATCTATACCGCTTCCTTCGTTCCCTGCAATCGGATGGGAAAGAATAGCATTCTCAATTTTATTGATAAAAGCATTCTTTTTTATCTTATTTTTTGAGCTGGATGTCTCAGTGAAAAGAACAGCATTTTTAATGAGATCTTTGTTTTTGTTAATTAATTCATTGGTAACAATTGGAGGAGTAGAGAAAATAATTGAATAAGGTTTTGAAAGATCTAAATCTGACAATGTTCCTTTAATGATTTTATTTTTTATTGCATATCTGATTGTTTTTTTACTCAAATCCTCTGCATAGACACTAATTCCCTGTTTGCAAAGAGATTTGGCTATGGATCCTCCAATATGACCTAGACCAAATATTAGTATTTGTTCTTTCAATTGATTGAGCCTTTAATCTTTTTTGCAGCCTCAATAAAAGCATCGTTTTCAAATTCCTGTCCAATGCTTACCCTTACAAATTTGTCCATATTGTAAGATTTGAGAGATCTCAATATGATTCCTTCATTTAAAAAAGCTTCAAAGGTTTCATCAGAGTCCATGCCCAAACTAAAAGAAAAGAAATTACCTTGAGTAGGCAGATATTCAATATTTTCTTCATTAAAGAACTGCATTAATTTATTTTTTTCTTTTAGGTTTAAATCAATAGATTCTCTTAAATGCTCCTTATCATTTAAAGATGCAATACCCGCCTCAAGAGCAAAAGAACTTACATTGAATGGCTGTCTAACACGATTTAAATAATCTGCAATTTTTTGAGATGAAATGCTGTAGCCAAGTCTATAGGCCGCAAGACCATGCGCCTTTGAAAAACTCCTAGAAATTACTAAATTTTGATACTTATCGATCAAATCAAAAGGTAGTTTGTAATGTTCATCTTCAATATATTCAAAGTAAGCCTGATCAAGAAAGACAATTAAATCATTTGGTAAATCATTCAGCATTGCTTCAATTTCAAATAATGTATTTGCTGATCCTGTAGGATTATTTGGCGATGCGATAAAAATTACTTTAGATTTTTCATCAATGAAATTAATGACTGAAGTTAAGTCTTGATGATAATTTTCAGTCACAGGCAATTCTCTTAAATCTGCTCCTGTTGCTAGGATGGCAAGGGGATATATTGCAAATCCATGTTTAAAATAAAGTGCATTATCTCCATTAGTTAAAAAAGCCCTGGCTGTAAACTCAATCAAATCATTGGATCCGTTTCCTAACGTAATGCAATCAAGTGGAACTTTTTCCAACTTTGAAATTTCTTGTTTTATTTTTGTTCCATTTCCATCTGGATATCTATGCGCTTCTTCAACAATATGACTAATTGCTTTGGTAGCTAACTTACTAGGACCTATAGGATTCTCGTTGCTGGCAAGCTTTATCAGCTTTTCTTTGCTCATGTTAAGGCTAACGGATGATTTTCCAGGTTGATAAGGAGTTATCTTATTTACACCAAGATTTACTCTATCTTCGGGAAAAGTCTTTTTCATTAAATTCCTTTGGGATAGGATCCCAAAACTTTTAAATTTAGTGATAGCCGTGATATTTTTTTTAGCGCATTGTCCACATTTTTATCAGACGTGTGGCCATCTAATTCTATAAAAAACATGTATTCCCAGTTGTTCTTTTTAGTTGGCCTCGATTGAATGTTTGTAAGATTGATTTTTTGATCTTTGAACTTTTCTAAAATATCTGAAAGTGCCCCAGACTTATTTTTTGTTATTATGCTTATGCTGGTTTTATCGTCTCGTGTAGCTGAAACATCATGATTTCCTACAATAATAAATCTTGTTTTATTATTTTTGTAATCTTGAATATTTCGCTTCAAAACTTTCATGTCGTACTTTTTTGCAGCCTCAATAGAAGCTATGGCAGCGGAATAATTTGTTTTTTTTGACTGCAATACACCTTGAGAATTACTTGTTACATCTTTTTTTATTGCTTTAGGTAAGTTTTTACTCATCCAAGACTGGGACTGTGCAAAAGCCTGGCTATGCGCAAAGATAGTTTTAATGCTCGAAAGAGCAATGTTTTTCTTTGATATAAGGCTTAAATTAATTGGAATGCTTATCTCACTGCAAATCTTTAGATTACTTTCAATGATTTCATCTAAAGTAGAGTTAACAAGACCCTCAGTTGAATTTTCAATTGGCAAAACTCCATAATATTCAGAATTTTCTTCAACTGAATCTATAATTTCTCTGATAGATCCGCAGGGAACAAAATTTGTAGAGGACCCGAAGTGTTTTTTTGCTGCCTTTTCTGAAAATGAACCTTCAGGCCCCAAATATGCGACCTTAATTTCAAATGCTGTTGAAAAACAAGCAGATATAATATCCTGAAAAATTGTTCGAATTTTATTATCCTCTAGCGGCGAGTTATTCAAAGATTGTAAACGCCTAATAATTTCTTTTTCTCTATCTGGACGATAAAAAGGGCCTTTCGATGTATTTTTTTTTAAATTCTCGGCATCAATAACCAAGGAGACCCTTTCTTCAAGCAGAGAGAGCATCTGGTCATCGATTAAATCAATTTTCTTACGAATTAAACCTAATGATTTTTCTAATTTTGAGTTAGCCATACTTACTTGCAAATACATCCATAAAAGAAACTAGGGCATCTATAGCTTCTTCTGGCACAGCATTGTATATGCTAGCTCTCATCCCTCCAACTGATCTATGACCAGCAAGATTCAGTAAACCTTCTTTTTCGCTTTCTTTAAGAAATGAATCATTTAGGGAATCATCGTTCAACAAGAATGGAACATTCATGATAGACCTACTCTCGATAGATACATCGTTGTAGTAAAAATCACTTTTGTCTATGTAATCGTATAGTTTTTTTGCTTTTCTCAGATTAATTTCTTCAATTGATTTAAGGCCACCGTTTCTTTTAAGCCAAGAAAAAACTTTTCCTGAAAGATACCAAGCAAATGTAGGAGGCGTGTTGTACATTGATTCTGAATCTGCATATGTCTGATAACTCATTAAAGCAGGAAGATCATCTCTTTTTTGAATTAAGTCTTTTCGAATAATTACAATTGCTAGCCCAGCTGGACCAATATTTTTTTGAGCGCCTGCATAAATGAGTCCAAACTTTTTTATATCTAGAGGCTCGGAAAGTATATTGGAAGAACAGTCAGAAACTATTACTTTTTCTGGTAAATCATTTAATGACCTGCATGCAACTCCTTCAATTGTCTCATTCATCACCATATGTATGTATGAGGAATCTTCTGTAATATTCCAGTCATTTATTGAAGGATATTTTTTGAATGAAATATCTTTTGAAGATGCAGCTATGTTAACGTCATGAAATTTTTTAGCTTCAGCTATAGCTTTTTTAGACCACGATCCGACCTCTAAGTAATCTAGTTTTTGATTCTTATTTCCAAGATTCATTGGAATCATTGAAAATTGTAGACTGGCGCCTCCTTGAATAAATAAAACATCGTACTCATCAGGTATAGATAATAAATCAATGAAATCCTGTTTTGCTTGCTCCGCTATGGATACAAACTCTTTGCTTCTATGGCTCATTTCCATAACCGCTAAACCATGATTTTTATAATCTAAAGTTTCTTCTTGTAACTCCTTCAAGACTTCTTCAGGAAGCGCAGCTGGACCTGCACAAAAATTAAATGCCCTAGTCATCTGTATCTTCAATTATAGAAGCCAGCCCCACAAGCTTTTCTGAGTCTTTAAGTTTTATAACAGTTACTCCTTGAGTATTTCTTCCGATAACATTAATTTGATCAACTTTAGTTCTGACTAAGGTACCTTTGTTACTTATCAACATTATTTCTTGGTCTTCTATAACCTGATTTGCGCCTATAAGTAATCCATTCCTATCGGAGGTTTGCATTGCGATAACACCTTTGGCTCCTCTCCTGGTTTTTCTGAAGTCATCGACATTTGTTCTTTTCCCATAACCGTTTTCAGAAACAGTGAAGATTGTATTTTCTTTCTCTGGAACAAGAAGAGATATGACCTGATCATCTTTCCCCAAATTAATTCCTTTAACTCCCCTAGCAGCCCTTCCCATTGATCTAGCTTCCTTTTCATCAAAAAAAACTGCTTTACCAGATTGAGAAACTAGCATCATGAATTTTTCTCCATCGGTTAAAGTTGAGCCTACTAATTCATCATCAGGATCAAGTTTTATAGCTCTTTTTCCAACTTTCCATTGTCTTTTAAATTCATCTAATGAAGTTTTCTTTACGACGCCTTTTTTCGTTGCCATAAAAACAAATCCTGGCTCTTCAAACGATTCAACGTTCAATAAACTCGTTATTCTCTCTCCTTCATCTAAATTTATTAAGTTTATTAGCGGCCTACCTTTGGCAACTCTTGATGCTGTAGGGATTTGATAAACCTTAAGCCAATATACTTTGCCTAAATTAGAAAAACATAAAAGCGTTGAATGAGTATTAGCAACTATAAGCTGCTCTACAAAATCCTCATCTTTTACAGATGCAGCCGTTTTACCTACACCGCCTCTTCGTTGAGATCTATAAACTTCAAGAGACTGAGTTTTTGCATAACCTAGATGAGAGATAGTCACAACCATATCTTCCTGTTTGATCAAATCCTCATCAGTCAGATCCAGCTTATCCTCGATAGGAGTCTTTCTAGCATCTCCATACTCTTCTTTAATCTCATTTAGCTCATCTTTGATAACGCTTATGAGCTTATTTTTATCAGAAAGAATTTCTTGTAATTTTTTTATCTGATCTAATATTTCAGCATATTCCTTTTTTAATGATTCTTGTTCAAGTCCAGTAAGTCTTTGAAGTCTGAGATCTAATATTGCCTGTGCCTGGTGATCCGATAGTTGGTATTTATTTCCGGACAATCCAAAATCATTTTTTTTACTTCCGGATATATCAGCGCCAGATGCTTTGAGAAGCTTAACCACATTAGAGGCTTTCCATGATTTTGATAACAATTTTTTCTTGGCTTCTTGTCCATCCTTTGATTTTTTAATCAAATCTATAACAGGATCTATGTTTTCTAAAGCTACGGTAAGTCCCTCAAGAACATGAGATCTATTTTTTGCTTTTTCTAGATCAAATTTTGTTCTTCTAGTTACTACCTCTTTCCTATGATCAATAAATACTTCAAGAATTTGTTTTGTATTTAAAAGTTTTGGGACGTTGTTTATTAATGCTACGTTATTGATCCCGTAAACATTTTCCAAAGGAGTCAATGCATATAAGTTATTAAGGATAACTTCTGGAGATTGACCAGATCTAATTTCAATTACTATTCTGACGCCATCTTTATTAGACTCGTCTCTTATTTCAGAAATTCCCTCAATTCTTTTTTCTTTGGAAAGTTCAGCAATTTTCTCTACCAATCTTGATTTATCTACTTGGTATGGAATTTCAGAAACTATGATTTTGCTACGGTCTTTTTTGTCTGTTTCTATGTCAGCTTTTGCTCTGAGATAGACTCTGCCCTTTCCAGTTTTTGCTGCTTCAATAAGGCCAGCTCTTCCATTAATAAACCCGCCAGTTGGAAAATCTGGACCAGGTATAATCTCTAAAAGAGAATCAATATCAGCATCCGGATTATCAATAAGCAACAAACATGCTTGTATAGACTCAGTTAAATTATGAGGAAGCATGTTTGTAGCCATGCCTACTGCAATTCCAGAAGAGCCGTTAACAAGAAGATTTGGAATTTTTGTAGGAAGAACTTCGGGCATTAACTCAGTGCCATCATAATTTTCCACAAAATTAACTGTATCTTTATTTAAATCTGCAAGTAGTTCATGAGCAATTTTTGAAAGTCTGACTTCGGTATATCTCATTGCTGCTGGAGGATCTCCATCCATAGATCCAAAGTTTCCTTGACCATCAACTAAGGTATAACGAAGAGCAAAATCTTGAGCCATTCTAACAAGCGTGTGATAGACGGCAGCGTCTCCGTGAGGATGATATTTACCTATGACGTTACCAACTATTCTTGCTGACTTTTTATAAGCCCTATTCCAATCATTGCCCTCTACATTCATGGCAAATAATGTTCTCCTATGAACTGGCTTTAGCCCATCTCTAGCATCAGGCAATGCTCTTCCTACAATTACGCTCATTGCGTAATCCATATAGGAAGATTTAAGCTCTTCCTCAATACTTATAGTGGAATCTTTATCGTCAGAAATGTCTGTCATTCAATGTAATGATACTAAGAAAAATCAATAGAAAATAAGCTCAAAATACTGAATAAATTATAGCATTTCTAACGTATTCTTAGGGGTTTATTTTATGACTTAAACTCAGAAACTAAACCACTTACAGACTCTTTTGCATCACCAAAAAGCATGCGAGTATTTTGTTTAAAAAATAAACTATTTTGTATTCCTGCGAAACCAGAAGCCATGGATCTTTTTAAGACAAACACTGTTTTAGCTCTATCAACCTCTATGACGGGCATTCCATATATAGGGCTTGATTCGTCCTCTCTAGCATCAGGATTCACAACATCATTAGCACCAATGACAATGCATACATCTATGGTATCCATAATAGGATTTACATCTTGAGGCTCAACAAGAACATCGTATGAAACATTTGCTTCTGCTAAAAGCACATTCATATGTCCTGGCATCCTGCCAGCAACTGGATGAATTGCATATTTAACCTCGCAACCATTATCTTGAAGCAACTCCCCTAACTCCCTTACAGAGTGTTGGGCTTGAGAAACAGCCATCCCATAACCTGGAACGATAAGAACTGTTGAAGCAGCCTCTAATACGAGGTAAGAATCTCCAATGTTTATAGGCTTTACATCACCTTGAACCTTTCCTTCACCCGAAGACGAGGAGGAATCAATTGCACCAAAACCTCCAAAAAGAACGTTAAGCAATGATCTGTTCATTGCCTTACACATTATATTTGTAAGGATCAATCCGCTCGCCCCTACTAATGAACCAGCAACAATCAATACATTGTTCCCAATTACAAATCCTGCTGCACATGCAGCAAGACCAGAATAACTGTTAAGAAGAGCAATGATAACCGGCATATCAGCACCACCGATAGGTATGGCTAATAAAATTCCTAGTAAAAGAGATAATGATATTAGAAGAATTAATGCATATTGCTCGTTAATCCAATCAAAGCCAAAAAGAATTTCAGCAAAGAAAATACCTGAACAAAACTGAAAAAGTAATAGAAGAAGTAATAAAATTATTAATCCAGTGAGGATTTTTTGACCGATAAATAAATAAGGTTTACCGGGCATAATTTCTGAAAGTTTCCCAAATGCAATTAAGCTTCCTGAGAAAGTTACCCCACCAATGATAGTTGCGATTCCTATTGCAATCATTGCCACTAGATTAGAAGTTGTTAAAGCAAATAATTCTGCAGAGGCAACCAGAAGGCTTGATGCTCCACCGAAGCCATTCAATAAAGCAACTAATTCAGGCATAGATGTCATTTTTATTCTTAATGCAGCAATTGCTCCAACTGCTCCGCCTCCAATAAGACCTATCAAGATAAATTGAAATGAAACTATTTCTTTGCTTAGTAAAGTTACAACTACAGCAAGAAGCATTCCTAGAGAAGATACAAAATTTCCTCTTTGAGCTGTATCGGGTGAGCTCAACATTTTCAAACCAAATATAAATAAAACCGAAGCTAAGATGTAACTTAGGTTGATAAAAGTATTATTCTGTAAGGCTTCTAAAATCATTTTTTCTTAAACATTCTAAGCATTCTATTTGTGACTAAATATCCGCCAACAACATTAAGACTTGCCAAGAAAACAGCTACTGTTCCTAAGACAATAGTAATACTTGAAGAGTCGCTCCCCGAAGATAAAATTGCTCCAACAAGGGTTATTCCAGAAATTGCATTAGCACCTGACATCAAAGGAGTGTGAAGAGTAGATGGAACTTTATTTATAAGCTCAAAACCCAAAAATATTGAAAGGACAAGGACAAACAGTAGCAGCATCATTTCCATTAAATTAACTCCTTAGAATTTCTGATATGTAATTACCATCTTTTGTAACTATGCAGCTTTTTAAAATTTCATCTGATTCATCTAATTCGAGTTTTTAGAATCTTTATCCCAAAACTCTTCAATTAAATTATAAATATTGCTTGCATATACTTGAGTGGAATGTTCCGGAACATACCCTGGAAGATTTTCATGCCCTATTATTTTCACCCCATTTTTTAAGACTGTCTCACCCAATACAGAACCTTCTACATTTCCACCTGTAGTGACAGCCATATCAATAATGACACTTCCCGGCTGCATGCTGGAAATCATATCTTCAGATAAAATTCTAGGAGCTGGCTTACCAAAAACTTGTGCCGTAGTTATTACAATATCTGAATATCCACAAACCTTTTTCATTCCTTCTCTTTGCAACTCTAATTGTTTCTCTGTTAATTCTTTTGCATAGCCTTGATCAGTTTCTTCAGTTTCACCGATATCTATTTTTATAAATCTTGCACCTAAAGACTTCACTTGTTCTTCAACTGCTGGCCTGGTATCGAATGCTTCAACGCGAGCTCCAAGTCTTTTTGCTGTTGCCATAGCTTGAAGTCCTGCAACTCCAACACCAATTACAAAAACTCTTGCTGGAGAAATTGTTCCTGCAGCTGTCATCATCATTGGCATTGCCTTATTCATTTCAGATGAGGCTAACATTACTGCTGAATACCCTGCTAAATTTGCTTGAGATGATAATGCATCCATTTTTTGAGCTCTTGTAATTCTTGGAATTAATTCCATGCTAATAGAAGTAATCTTTTTTTGTTTTAGCTTCTCTAAAAATTCTTTTTCATTAAACACATCAAGAAAACTTATAGTTAGTGTCTTTTCAGAAACTGAATCCAAGTCTGATAAAGGCAAATGATTTACTGAGGAAATAATTTCTGAGTAAGACAAACCCTCTGATCTAGATTTATTTTTACATCCTATATCTTCTAAATCTTGATCTGCGATGTCTATCTTTTGAGTGACTCCTGATT
>CABZTA010000001.1 GCA_902528485.1 uncultured SAR86 cluster bacterium | reverse complement strand
ATATTCCTCTCTATTTCATTTTCTTTAGCTTCAGCTAAGCTTGAAAGTCTAGAGAATAATCATTCTTTGATAGTTCACAAGACACCCACTTGTGGATGCTGTAAAAAATGGATGAAGCACCTCGAAAGTCAAAATTTTAAAACGTCTCCAGAGGATCATCAAAACCTTCTACCCATTAAAGAGAAATTTGGAATAAAACCCGAGTACCGTTCTTGTCACACTGCTGTTTCAAAAGAAGGATATGTCTTTGAAGGTCATATTCCAGGTAAGTATGTTTCTCAATTTCTAGCAGAAAATAATCCTAATGCCATAGGTTTATCTGTTCCCGGTATGCCAATGGGCTCACCTGGAATGGAAGTTGGGGATAAATTCACGCCTTATGATGTGCTCATTTTATATAAAGATGGAACAAGCGAAGTTTATGCAGAAGTTAGGAAAAACTAATTCAACATAATCTGACTTCCAAACCAATGCTTTATTAAGGGCATTGATCTTAATTATTTGACAAATAAGGTATTAGAAAATACAACTCTTAGCAAAGCTTGACAAATTTAAAAGAAAAGAAAGCCTAAATTCGCCAAATTAGATCAAGTTTCTTCTAGAAATTATAATAACTTCATCTATAACCATTTGGGAGATATTATGGATAATGCATTTAAGATGATTGGTGATCTTGTAAAAGGCCTTACTGGTATTTTAATTGGAGTAGTTGCTCTTGGAGTAGTTGCAGGCGTAGTATTTGGAGAATCTTGGTTCTTCGGAGAGGTGCTAGGAAACTTATTAGCTGTTGTTCAAACTCTTGGTGACAACGGTATTGTTGGTCTTCTTGTTGCTGCAATTCTTATCAATTTACTTCGATAATAAATGCTTTAATAAAACTAGGGGATAGCATCCCCTAGTTTTTAAATTCGATGCGTAATTTCAAAATAAAAAAACCAATCGATAGCCTAAAAGTTCCTAAAATAAAAAAAATAAGGAAGTTTCTTTTTAGGTTTGCGGAAATATTAGCTCTATTCGTAGCCATTTCGGTTCTCTTTGGAGTAGTTTTTGGACCTGAAACGCCGTTTTTTGGCCAAGTATTTCAAAACTTATCATCTGCTTTAAAAGCTTTAGGCGAAGAAGGAATTATTGCTTTAGCATCAATTCTTTTAATAGGTCTGATAATAAGGAAAAAATAATTAGGCCATAAGGTCTTTTACTTCTTCTTTCTCTTCTAAGAGCTCATTAGTAGTAATTTCAATTTTTGCCTTAGCATAGTCGTTTAGTTTAAGATCTTGAACAATTTCGACCTTTCCATTTTCCGTCCTAAGTGGATAACCAAATATCAATCCTTCAGGGATGCCGTAACTTCCATCAGATGCAACAGCAGCGCTGAACCAAGTTCCTTCCTTAGTATCATTTTCTACATTCTTCACTGTATCTATGGCTGCATTTGCAGCTGATGCTGCTGAAGAGGCCCCTCTAGCATCTATGATTTCTTTTCCCCTCTGTTGAACTCTGACTAAGAAGTCATTCTCTATCCAATTGCTATCATTTATGATCTCTGAAACTGATTTCCCGTCAATAGATGCATTATCTAGATCGGGATACATTGTTGGACTGTGGTTTCCCCATATGGTCATTCTTTTTATGTCCTCAATGGGTCGATTAGTTTTGATAGAAATCTGAGCTTTTGCTCTATTTGCATCCAATGCGGTCATTGCCATCCATAACTGAGAGTTATTATTCGAGTTAGATTTTCCAATAAGCGCATTGGTATTTGCTGGATTTCCAACAACAAGGATTTTTGCGTCTTCTTTTCCTTTAGTTCCAATGGCATTCCCTTGATCTGTGAAAATACCACCGTTAACGTGTAAAAGATCTCCTCTTTCTTCAATCTTTTTGCCGTTAATTGTTATCCCTCTAGGTATACTGCCCACTAGCAAAGCCCAGTCACAATCTTCAGCCGCTTCATTTATTTCAGACGTAGATATAATTGATCCACAATTTGAAAATCCACAATCCTCAAGTTCTAAAACGGTCCCTTGCAATTTATCCAATACCGGAGGAATTTCGACTAATTTTAAGTTTACCTTTGTATTTGGCCCAAAGGTCTCTCCACTGATTAACCTAGGAAGTAAAGAATAAGAGATTTGACCTGCAGCTCCAGTAACTAGTACGTTTATTTCTTTCATATTAATTTAAAATAATTTTTATTGTTTTTATGTTCAACTTTTACAGGAAGATCTAATAGATCCTTATTAAGAATAACTGTTAGGTCTTGATCATCTGATGAATTAGCTAAAAATCTAGAGCCATTCTCTAGAGTGCCAATAATTATTGCACATTCTAGTTTTTTTCTACCATTAATTATTGTGTAGGTATCAATTTTTCCATCACCATTTGCTTGTTCTGCCAAATTTTTAACTTTCGTAGAATTTATTTCATTTTGAATGGATTTATTCTTTTCTAAAGATAACCTTTCTTCAGGCTTGGATGATGAAAGAGTCATGGCAGCATGCTTTGTTAAAAACCAACTATTAGCAGTTAACAATCCTTTGCCAGGATTAGAACGCAATTTTCTTACCATTTCTGATGTAGACATTATTGTGTAACTATTCCCGGGTCCACCAAAATAGGGTAAACCTCCGGTTACTGTTAATGGTTTATCAAAATCATCATTTATTCCAATTTCTTTCATAGCAACTTGGACGGCAGATGGAAAACAAGAATAAATATCAAAATATTTATAATCTTCCAAAGTGGTATTGCTTTGGCTAAAGACATTTGAAATACAAAATTTTATGGCAGGTGAAGCAGTAAGGGATGGCCTTTCTGATACGTTCCAGACATCATTGGCAATTGATAGGCCTGTGAGAAAGATACATTTATTTTTAGGAATTCCTAATTTCTTTGCGTAACTGTATGAAGTCAAAATCAAAGATGACCCCATGTTTACTCTAATGACTGAGTTAAGGTATTTTGTGTAAGGATAACCAACGTATCTATTACTTTCTGATACTTTAGAGATATCTTCCGGAGATCTATAAGTTTGGAACCAAGAATAGGGATTATCTGCGGCAATCTTTGAGAACTTTGAAAATAAATGAGAACAATCTTTTAGGTGCTCATCTGCGGTCTTGTTTTGTTCCTTTCTCAAGGCTTGAGCAAAAAGAGGATAAACATTAGTAGGCAAGTCCATTTTGTGATTTTTTTCATACTCATTAAATCCAAGTTCATTTTCTCCTATTTCTCGAGGTTTAGTTTTTGGATCGTCATACCAATCAAGATTATCGCCAGATTTTAAGATATCAATCATCGTTTTAAGGGTTTCACCCCCATTCAACAAAGCACAATTAATATCTCCTGAAAGTATATTTTTTGCAGCATCTTCTATAAGAACTTGTGGAGCATTTCCACCCATAGATGTGTAAACAAACTCTTTAGCACTTATGTTTAGATTGTTAGCAATTGAATGAGATATATTTTTGTAACCAAAACTATCTTGGTTGGTAGCCGTGGGATAATCTACCGAAAGCCTGACGGTTCCCACATAGTCTATATGTTCATGTAAATTTGCTACCTGAGTGTCAGCTAAGGCTCTTCTTGCTGTAAGAGAAAAGAGTTCTAGCGGATTAAGTGATTTTTTCAGAGTATTTTTATCAACGAAGTCACCAATACCAACGAAAACAGGCGAGAGATCAAGATAGGACTTTCTTTTTGTCATTAGGTTTGAATGAAAGCTAACAAAGGGTAAGATTACGCATTCAAAAAATTATTTTATCGAAAGGAGTTCTAATGTCCATAAGGTTTGATGACAAAGTAGCAATAGTAACAGGTGCCGGCGGAGGCCTCGGTAGATCACATGCTTTAGATTTAGCATCTAGAGGTGCAAAAGTAGTAGTTAATGATTTAGGAGGAAGTGTGGATGGTGCTTCCAAAGGATCATCTTCTGCGGCTGAAAAAGTTGTTGAAGAAATTAAAGCAGCTGGAGGCGAGGCTATTGCCAATGGAGCTAGCGTAACAGATTTAGATCAAGTTAAAGAGATGGTGCAACAAACCATGGAAGCCTACGGTCGCATAGATATTCTTATCAATAATGCAGGAATTTTAAGAGATAAAAGCTTTTCAAAAGTTGAAGATGAAGATTTTAGAATGGTTATGGAAGTTCACCTAATGGGTTCTGTGAATTGCACTAAGGCGGTTTGGGAAATAATGAAAGAACAAAACTACGGAAGAATTGTCATGACTTCTTCTTCTAGTGGGCTTTACGGAAATTTTGGTCAAACCAATTACGGTGCTGCAAAAATGGGAGTTGTTGGATTGATGAATACTCTTAAGCTTGAAGGTGCAAAATACAATATCAAATGTAATGCACTGGCACCTGTAGCGGCAACCAGAATGACAGAGGAGTTAATGCCAGGAGAAGTTCTTGAGAGACTAGAGCCTCAGTATGTTACCCCTGCTGTAACCTATATGGTTTCAGAGGATGCTCCAACAGGAGTCATTATGGCTGCAGGAGCAGGCGTGTTTGCCAGAGTTATGATCCATGAAACTATCGGAGTAAATCTTGGTACCGAAGATAAAATGGATGCCGAAAACATTGCTGATAATTGGGATCAAATCTCAGACATGAAAGATGCAAAACTTTGTTTTCAAGGCGGCGATCAATCTATGAAAATCTTTGAATTGATTCAAAAAGGATAGTCTTAAGGTACAAATTTGGGTTGAAAACTTAATTCTTTCTCTTCAAAAAATCTGCAAAGTCCTTCACTTCGTCAGTGATTATGGCTCGTATATTCTTTTTACTTAATTTCTTTAATCTTTCCATTGAATTTAAGGTCCATATAATCAAATCTATTTTTTTCTCGAGAAGTCTATCAATTGTTTTATTCGAAAGGTCTCTAATATCAATTGATAAGCCATCAGAATTACCTTTTTTATAAAATTCTAAAATTTTTTTTATCCCGTACTTTTCAATATGAAGTTTGTGAAAACTTTGAAATACCAATTTATTAGGAAATCTTTTCTTTAAAGCTGCTACAACACTTTTATCGAATGACAAAAAAGTTATGTTGTTTTTTTCTATTCTTAGTTTATCTAAAAAAGGGACGGTATTAGCATCTGACTTTATCTCAATGAAGCATTCTTTACTTTGAGGTACAAAATCTAATACCTCATCTAGTAAAGGAATCCGATTTTCACTATTTCCGAGAATCTTAAGTTCAGAGTAGGTTGTATTTTTTATTTCTAAATTTTTATTAAAAAGTCTTAAGGTATCTTCATCATGAAAAATAATAGGTTTTTCATCTTTTGATAGTCTTACGTCTATTTCTAAACCGTCAGCCCCTTCAGAAAAGGCTTGATGGAATGCAGGAAGGGTATTTTCTTGATCATTCCTTGTGACACCTCTATGAGCAATTATTTTAGGTGTCACAAGTCACATCAAGCGGCTTAATCCCAGGAGAGTGCGCCGCCAGTTTGATATTCAATAACTCTGGTTTCGAAGAAGTTTTTCTCTTTTCTAAGGTCCATGATTTCGGACATCCAAGGGAAAGGATTTGAGGCTTTAGGAAAAGCTTCCTCCAAACCAATTTGAGTGAGCCTTCTATTTGCTATGAATTTTAGATATTCCGTCATACTTTCAGCGCTCATGCCAAGGATTCCATTAGGCATAGTATCTTCAGCATACTCAATTTCTAGTTGAGTCCCTTGAAGAATCATCTCTCGAGCAGTTGATTGCATTTCTTCATCCCAAAGTTCTGGATTCTCTATTTTTATTTGATTAATCATATCTATTCCAAAATTTACATGCATAGACTCGTCTCTAAGAATATACTGGAATTGCTCACTTGTGCCTGTCATTTTGTTTCTATTACCCATGGAGAGGATTTGTGTAAATCCACAGTAAAAGAAAATACCTTCAAGAACACAATAAAACGCAATTAGGTTTCTCAAAAGAATTTTATCGTCTTCAGTTGTTCCTGTCTTGAAGTCAGGATTTGATAAGGATTGAGTGAAAGGGAGAGCCCACGCGGCCTTTTTTGCAACGGATGGCACTTCTCTATACATATTAAATATTTCTCCTTCATCCATACCTAAGGATTCAATGACGTATTGATAAGCATGGGTATGAATTGCTTCCTCCAATGCTTGTCTCAAAAGGTATTGCCTACATTCTGGATTAGTAATATGTTTGTAAACAGATAAAACAATATTATTAGCGACAAGAGAATCTGCAGTTGAGAAAAAACCTAGATTTCTCATCACGATCATTCTTTCCTGCTCTGAAAGGCCATCCTTACTTTTCCATAGAGCTACATCAGTAGTCATATTAATTTCCTGTGGCATCCAGTGATTCGCACTACCATCAAGATATTTTTGCCAAGCCCAATCATATTTGAATGGTACAAGCTGATTTACATCTGCTCTACAGTTAATCATTTGTTTTTGATCAACATCCACACGTGATGATGCTCCTTCTAGGTCCTCTAATCCTGCTTCAATATCAAGATCATCGAGTGAAGCAACTCCAAGTGTTTCTTCATTAGAAATAGACTTTTCTGACTCCTCTTTCAAAGGACTCTTAATTTCCGTTTGTGGAAGTGGTTTAACTTCCTTTTCTTCAAAATCATCCCAACTAAGCATACATACCTCCTTTTATTGGCAAGCTTCGCACTCTTCGTCGTCAATAGTGCTTGGATTGTTTACTGCAACTGCAGCTTGAACTTTGTTCAATTCTGAATTCGATATAGTTGATTTCTCCGATGTTGTTGCTCCCTTAGATCTTAAATAGTAGGTTGTTTTTAGACCTCTCAACCAAGCCATTTTATACATAACATCTAGTTTCTTTCCGTTCGGTTCCGCAACATAAAGGTTTAGAGATTGACTTTGGTCTATCCATTTTTGTCTTCTACTCGCAGACTCAATAAGCCATTTAGGTTCAATTTCAAAAGATGTTGCAAAGATTCTCTTAATTTCATCTGGAACCCTGCTAATTGTTTCGAGGCTGCCATTTAAGTTTTTAAGGTCATAAACCATAACCTCATCCCACATATCTATTTCTTTCAATGCTTTGACTAAGTTTTCATTAATCACAGTAAATTCCCCTGACAGGTTTGATTTAACAAAAAGATTCGAGTAGGTTGGCTCTATTGATTGAGTGACCCCAGTAATGTTTGCAATTGTTGCAGTTGGAGCAATTGCCATCACATTTGAATTTCTAATACCTTGTTTTTTGACCTTTTCTTTCAGTGTATCCCAGTCCATTTTTTTCTCTTCATTTTGATCGAGAAATCCTTCTGTTCTATGTTCTTTTAAGATGGATATTGAATCGATAGGAAATATACCTTGGCTCCATAAAGATCCTTCATAAGAACTGTAAGAGCCTCTCTCTTTTGCGAGATCAGAAGATGCCTCAATAGCAAAATAGCTAACTGTTTCCATTGAGTCATCTGCTAACTCAACTGCATCGTCAGAAGAGTAGGGTATTTTTTTTATTTGTAAGATATCTTGAAAGCCCATTATCCCAAGCCCTATTGGTCTATGTTTAAAGTTTGAGTTTTCAGCTTGCGGAACCGCATAATAATTTATGTCTATGACGTTATCTAACATTCTTATAGCAGTTGATATTGTTTTCTGAAGTTTTTCTTTATCGAGGTTGTTATCTTTATCCAAATGATTTTTTAAATTTACTGAACCTAAGTTACATACCGCAATTTCATCTTGAGATGTATTAAGTGTTATTTCTGTACAGAGGTTAGATGAATGGATCACGCCTGTGTGCTGTTGTGGCGATCTTAAATTACAGGCATCTTTGAAGGTTAGCCAAGGATGGCCTGTCTCAAAAAGCATTGAAATTATTTTTCTCCAGAGCTCGTCTGCATCAACTTCTTTGTAAGCTTTTATATTTCCTTTCCTTGCCTCTTCCTCAAATTTTTCATACTGTTTCTTAAACTCATTACCCGTTAAGTCGTGCAAATCTTTCGCTTCATTTGGAGAAAAAAGAGTCCAGGTTTCTTTATTCATAACCCGCTCCATGAATAGGTCTGGTATCCAGTTAGCAGTATTCATATCATGAGTTCTTCTTCTATCGTCTCCAGTGTTTTTTCTTAGTTCCAAAAATTCCTCTATATCAATGTGCCATGTTTCTAAATAAGCGCATACAGCACCTTTTCTCTTCCCGCCTTGATTAACTGCCACAGCAGTATCGTTTACAACTTTTAAGAAAGGAACAACACCTTGCGACCTACCATTCGTTCCTTTTATGTGCGCTCCCATTCCTCTAACTGGAGTCCAATCATTTCCAAGGCCTCCTGCCCACTTGGACAGCATTGCGTTGTCTCTCATTGCTCCGTAAATGCCATAAAGATCATCAGGCACAGTTGTTAGATAGCATGATGATAATTGAGAATGAAGAGTTCCTGAGTTGAACAAAGTTGGCGTAGAACTCATATAGTCGAAACTTGATAAAAGCTTATAAAATTCTATAGCTTTCTCTTCTTTGTTTTCTTCGTTAAGAGCTAAGCCCATGGATACTCGCATGAAGAAAACTTGAGGTAATTCAAATCTAACTTCATCGCTATGGATGAAATATCTGTCGTAGAGTGTTTGAAGTCCGAGATAAGTAAATAAGTTATCCCTCTCTGGCATTATTTCTTTGCCTAGTTTTTCTAAATCCATCTCTTCAAGCTTTGGATTTAACAACTTCAATTCTATGCCTTTTGTTATAAATGAAGATAAGGCTTTTGGATATAAATCTTTCATATCTTCTTGAAGAGCATCTTTATCTAAGTCTAGGAAATTGAGAGCCTCATACCTTAATGAATCTAGTAAAATTCTTGCAGTTGCAAAAGTATAATTAGGTTCCTTTTCAACTAAGGCTCGAGAAGCAAGTATCAGTGCTTGTTTGATTTCCTCTTCTGGAGCACCTTCGTATAAGTTTTTTTGAGCTTCGGTAACTATCTGACCTGGATTTGTTCCTTCTAGGCCATCACAAGCTTCAGTTGCTACTTTATTAATTCTTGCAACTCCTTTCAGAGGTTCCTCTTTAACCTCTTCTTGAGAATCTAAGAGTTCTTCTTTTCTTACTTGAGCTCTTGCTTCTCTATATAAAATATATTCTCTAGCAACTTTTCTTTCGTCAGATCTCATCAACTCGAGCTCAACTTGATCTTGCACTTCTTCTATATGAATGGTTCCACCCGACGGCATTCTATTCCTAAAAGTTGTTTCAACTTTTTTGGATAATTCGTCAACTATTTGATGCACACTTGAAGAGGCAGCAGCAGTGCTGCTGTAGACAGCTAAAAAAGCTTTCGTAATAGCTACTTCTATTTTAGAAACATCAAAAAGCACTACTTTTCCATTTCTTTTGATGATTCTAAGTTGTCCTGGTTTAAGATCATCAAGAGGAATGCTCTCTGTGATCTTTGCTTCTTTTATAATTTCTGTCTGCTTTGTTGCTTTTGTTTCTTCCACTGAAACACCCCAATTATTGGTTTTCTTGTCCTTTTGGTTGCTTATAATCCTCTATGAAACACAAGATGTTGTGGTTATAAGATCCTATTAACACAAGATAAAGTGTTTTTCTCAAAAAATCAATAGAAAAACCTTTAAAAAGCACTTAATTTCTTGTGGATAATGCTAAATTGTACAAACCTCAAAAGATGAAATATTTTTTAGTAATAGATCAGGGGACATCCAGCACAAGGGCAATTCTATTTGATGAGAAATTTGCCGTGGTTAATGTTTCACAAACAGAATTCAAACAATTTTTTTCAAAGGACGGATGGGTTGAGCATGATGCTAATGAAATTTTTGACACGGTTATAGGCTGTATCAAAGATGTAATGACTAAGTCCAAAACAACCTATAAAGAAATCATAGCAATTGGAATTACGAATCAAAGAGAAACATGTCTTTTATGGGATAAAGAAGGCAATCCCTTAGGCAAAGCAATTGTCTGGCAAGACAGAAGAACTGCAGAACTTTGTAATAATTTTAAAAAAGAAGGGCTAGACAAAACAATTAACCAAATAACAGGCTTACTGGCCGATCCTTATTTCTCAGGTACAAAGTTAAGTTGGCTATTAGACAATACTGGAACTCCAAAGGACTTTTACATGGGGACGATTGATACTTTCCTGGTTTGGAAGCTAACAGATGGCAGGTCTTATTTCATTGATGCAACAAATGCCTCCAGAACTCTATTGATGGATATAAATAATGTTTCGTGGTCAGAAGAAATGTGTAACTTACTAAATATCCCTATTGATAAACTGCCAGAGATTAAAAACTCTGCCGATGAATTTGGAGAAACCTCACTGTTTGGCGGGGAAATCAAAATTTCTGGTATTGCTGGAGATCAACAAGCGGCTTTATTCGGACAAGGTTGCTTTAAGGAAGGAGAAGCCAAAAGCACCTATGGAACGGGTTGTTTTATGATGCTGAATACCGGATCAGAGATAAAACTTTCTAAATCTAAACTGCTTTCCACGATAGGATATCAAATTGATGGGAAAGTAAATTATGCACTAGAGGGCAGTATATTTATGGCTGGCGCTTCGGTTCAATGGTTAAGAGATAATCTAGAGTTTTTTTCCTTTGCCCAAGAAATAGAAAATTTAGCAAAAAATTCAAATAAGAATTCAAATGTTTCCTTTATCCCAGCATTTACAGGTCTGGGAGCACCTTATTGGGATCCAGAAGCCAGGGGGGCAATTTTTGGATTATCCAGAGAGACAACAAAAAATGATATATCTCAAGCACTCCTTGAAGCAATTGCTTTCCAAACAAAAGATGTTTTTGAATGTATGTCTTCTGATGGCGTTGACCTAAAGTCCCTCAAAATTGATGGCGGAATGGTAGAAAATAAATATTTCAATCAAATTTTAGCGGATGTACTAAATTTAAAAATTCTTTTGCCAGATAACAAAGAGGCAACTGCAAAAGGAGCTGCTTTTCTAGCTTCCCTAGGTTCCAAACATACGAACTCTCTGTCCGATCTAAATGAATTCGTTGGATCGTACGATCTGGTTACTCCTTTGGAATCTAGAGACAGCAAATATCAGAGTTGGAAGAGTTTAGTCAGTAAAATTTTAACTTAGCAAATTTTCAATCAATGCTTCTTGGACATGCATTCTATTTTCTGCCTGTTGTAAAACTTTACTTGAAGGATGTTCCATTAATTCAAAGGTAATTTCTTGACCTCGATGAGCAGGAAGACAGTGAAGGAAGATGCTTTTCTTGCCAGTATTTTCGATTAGCTCAGTGTCAACAAAATATCCTTCAAAAGCCCTTTCTTTTGTTTTTTCATCTCCCATAGAGACCCAAACATCAGTAGTAATTATGTCAGCGCCCTTTGCTGCTTCTTCTCTAGAATTAGCAAAACTAGAGTTTTCTTTTGCATAATCAAGAAATGAATGATTAGGTGAATATTCCTTAGGACAATAAATAGAGAGCTCAAAATCTAACATCTTCGATGCTTCAATGTATGAGTTACACACGTTATTTCCATCTCCAATCCAGCAAACTTTTTCAAGTTCATTTACTGAATTTTCCTTGAAAGTCATCAAGTCGGCCAATATTTGGCAAGGATGAGATAAATCTGAAAGAGCATTAATTACAGGAACGGAAGAATTAGCTGCAAACATGTCCAATGTCTCATGCTTATCAACTCTTAAGGCAATAACATCTAACATAGAAGATGCTACTTTTGCAGTATCAGACACCGGTTCTCCTCTAGATAACTGTAAATCAGATGAGGACATGAATATCGCATTTCCACCTAAGTTTAAAATTCCAGATTCGAAAGAAATTCTTGTTCTCGTTGACGGCTTTTCAAAAATTAGACCTAGCTTTGAGCCAACAAAAGTTTTTTCTTTTTGTTTCTGACTTTTCCTTTCAATAGCTCTATCTAAGATATTCAAAATATCTTGATTAGATAAATCTCTAAGATTTAAGAAATGTTTTGTCGTCATAGATAATGCGGGATAGAATCTTAGCTTTCAAAAATAATACTATAGATAAAAACAAAAAACCTTATGAATTACAAAGTTAAAACTATTAATAATATTTCCGATAAGGGTTTGGATATTCTTAAAAATCAAGGATATGCAGTAGGTGAAGAAGAATCTGAACCCGACGCCATTATTTTAAGAAGCCATAAATTACAAATGAGCGAAGTTCCTTCATCGGTTAAAGCAATAGTCAGAGCAGGGGCAGGAGTAAACAACATACCTGTTGAAGAGTGTTCAAAAATCGGCATTCCTGTCTTTAATACACCAGGAGCGAATGCAAACGCGGTAAAGGAAATGGTTTTAGCGGCTTTATTGATGTCATCTAGAGGAATTTTTGATGGAGTGAAGTTTGTTCATGGAATTGAAGATGTTTCAAATGAAAACTTGAAAGCTCATATTGAAAGTGGAAAAAAATCATTTAAGGGCAGAGAACTCAAAGATGGTTGTTTAGGAGTAGTAGGCATGGGTGCAATTGGAGCCAAGGTAGCAGAAATGGGGGTAATGTTAGGCATGAGAGTGATTGGCTTTGATCCTCAAATCACAGTTGAGGCAGCATGGGCGCTTCCAAATGAGGTAGAACGTAAAGAGACAATAGAAGAAATCTTTAAAGAGTCTGATTATGTGACTCTCCATGTTCCAGCAAATGAATATACAACAGGAATGATAAATAAGGATCTTCTCTCACATAGCAATAAAGGATTAAGGTTAATTAATTTTGCAAGAGACGAGATTGTTAACAGTGAAGCCATAATAGATGCACTAGAAGACGATAAACTCAATAAATATGTTACAGATTTTGCTGATTTATTTTTAATAGAGCGATCTAAGTCAAACGAGGATGTCGTTTTATTGCCTCATATAGGGGCCAGCACAATGCAAGCGGAAGAAAATTGCTCAGTTATGGCAGCAAATCAAATAATTAATTTTCTAGAGCATGGAAATATTAAAAATTCAGTAAATTATCCGCAAATCATTGAGCCTATGGAAACAAGTTATAGGCTAACCATTGCCAATAAGAACGTTTCTGGAATGATAGGAAAAATTACGGCAATTATTGCTGAAGAAGGCTTAAATATCATTGATATGAAAAATAGAAGTAGAGATGATATTGCTTACAATGTAATTGATCTGGACTCGGAGCCATCAACTAAATCAATAGATGCCATAAAAGGCGAAGAAAATATAATAATTGTGAGGCAAATTAATGGATAAGAAAGTTGCAATCATCACTGGCGGCAGTAGAGGAGTCGGAGCTGATTTAGCGAAACTCTGTGCAGAGAAAGGCTGGAATATGACAATCACTTGTTCTAATTCGCTTGATGACGCAAGGAATGTTGCCAAAGAGTGCGAAAAACTCGGATCAGAAGTACTTGTATTACAAGCAGATGTTTCTTCAGATAAAGATTGTGAGGAAACAGTTTCTAAAACAATAGAAAAGTGGGGAAGGCTTGATTCTTTGGTAAATAATGCTGGGAAAACTAAGTTTAATGCCCATCATAATTTGGAAGGATTATCTTCCGATGATTTTATTGATCTTTATTCCACTAATACTGTTGGCCCTTATCAAATGATCAAATATGCTAAAGATCATCTCACGAAAGCTGAAAATCCAAGCGTTGTAAATATTGCTTCTATAGCAGGAGTTATGGGGATTGGAAGCTCGGTTGCATATGCTGCATCTAAAGGAGCATTAATAAATATGACTAAATCCCTAGCTAGGGCGCTAGGCCCTATTAGAATCAATGCTATTTGTCCTGGTTTTATCCAAGGAGACTGGCTGAGAGGCGGGCTAGGTGATGAAGCTTATGAATTAACAAAAAAATCCATTGAAGATATAGCCCCATTAAGCCTAACTTGCACACCAAGACAAGTTGCAGAGACCACGTTTCATTTTATGACAGAATCAGTGACCGTAACTGGAGAGACCCTGATCTTAGACGGCGGTATGCACTTAGGGCGCTAAATTAATAATAATTCTCTGCGTGCTTCTTAGAAAAGGGAATAACTTCATCGTAACGACCTTCTCTAACTTTATTCACCCATTCTGGGTCAGAGAGCAAAGCTCTGCCAACAGCAACCATGTCAAATTCCTTATCATCCATTCGTTTAACTAAATCATCAATTGGAGCTGATTTAACTTCGTCTTCACCTTGGTAAAAACCTATGAAATCTGACTCTAGACCAACACTGCCAACGGTAATTGTCGGTAAACCTGTTATTTTCTTCGTCCAGCCGGCCAAATTAAGGCTAGATCCCTCAAACTCTGGTTCCCAAAATCTTCTATTGCTAGCATGAATTACATCAACTCCTGCATCAACAAGCGGTTTTAGAAGAGTTTCTAAATCATCCTGATTTTTTGCTAACTTTGCTTCATAGTCTTGTTGTTTCCATTGAGAAAATCTTATAGCTAAGCAGAAATCTTTACCTACCTTAGCTCTAGCCCTTTTTATTATTTCAGATGCGAAAGATGACCTTAATTGGATATTTCCCCCAAACCCATCTATTCTTTGATTCGTATCTTCCCAAAAAAATTGATCTATCAAATATCCATGAGCACCATGCAACTCAACTCCATCAAAACCTAAATTCTTGATAATCTCGATATCCCTTACATAGATTTCGATCATATTTTCTATATCATCAGCTGTCATTTCATATGCAACCTTTTTATCTTTTCTAACTAAGCCGGAAGGAGTGAATCCTGGAACTTTTGGTTCAGGAGGCAGACCAGGTTTTCTTATTGCACCTACATGCCAGAGTTGACAGAAAATTTTAGAATCATATTTGTGAACTTGAGATATTACGTTCTTCCAGCCTTGATGAGCTTGGGGTTTTAAACCCGGCACATCGGGATACCCGCTAGAAGAAGGATGAGATACTTCTACTCCTTCGGTGATAATTAAGCCAACACCACCTTTAGCTCTTCTTTCGTAATAGTCAGCAACATTTTGACCAGGGATTCCATCGGGCGACTTATTCCTTGTCATTGGCGCCATAGCAAATCTATTCGGGACATCTAAGTTATTAATTTTTATAGGATTAAAAAGTGTTTCCATAATGCTTGATTTTTTTACTTGTTTATTTATAAGATTATCACCTAAAAAAATCATTTTTTAAAACTATTTTGATGTTTTTTCATGTGACTTACACACATTGAAAACTTTGTAAATACCTAAAAGTGCATTTTTTTAGAAATATTGAAAAATTTTCTTCCTCTTTTGTATTAATTATATAAGTTATTGATTTTATTGGTATTATTTTTATTGATCAAAATTTGATCAAATTGACTCAAACCTTTTATTCATAGTCCATGCATTTAATCCCGACTTATTTATCCAAAGACTTATCCACAGTTTCTGTGGATAAAATTTTTTGATATTCTAGTTGTAAATGTCCTTAAAAATTAACCTTACTAAATCATGGCTCAATCATCTTGAAGAAGAATTTAGTAAGACATACATGATAGAAATTAAAGAATTCTTAAGAAATCAAATTAGTCAGAGAAAAACTATCTTTCCGCCTGGTAAAGAAATATTTAATTGTTTTAATCTTACTCCTTACGAAAACACTAAAGTTGTTATTCTGGGTCAGGATCCCTATCATGGAGCAAATCAAGCACACGGTCTGAGCTTTTCTGTAAAAAATAATATCTCTATACCGCCTTCGCTCAAAAATATATTTAAAGAATTGAACTCTGATTTAAAGATTAGGATACCTTATTCGGGTAATTTGACTTCTTGGGCTTTAGAGGGAGTTTTGCTCCTCAACAGCTCTCTTACAGTAGAGTCAAATAATCCAAACTCACATCAAAATATTGGATGGAAATTCTTTACTGACAAAGTAATCGAGGTTTTGGGTAATAAAAAGGATATGGTTTATATTCTTTGGGGTAAAAATGCACAACTTAAAAAAACTCTAATAAATATCCAAGAAAACTTAGTTATTGAGTCAGCTCATCCTTCACCATTTTCTGCTGAAAAAGGATTCTTTGGATCAAAGCCATTTAGCAGAACAAATGATTACCTCATCGATAAGGGGAAGAAGCCAATTAATTGGCAACTAGTTTAATTCTATGGACTGAATGCCTGTATTTTCTATATTGTCTTTTAAAGAATCAAAATTTTTTGTTTTTCCGCTTACCAAGTATTTGCCATTTACATATTCAATGATATTTCCAACCTTTTTATCATTTACGGTAAATACTTGATCAAATGATTTGTTTGGATCATCAACTTCTACTCGAGCAATGGAAAAATTGCCAGGCGATCTATAATGCATTCTTGCAATGATTTCTTGTCCGGTAAAACATCCTTTTTTATAGTCAATTCTTCCATTTTTATCGTATCCTAATTCTTGAGGAGTATATTTTTCAGAGTTCTCTGAGTATATTTCAGGATCAAAGTTATCGATTATTGAGTTTTTCCAAGCTTCATCATCGACATAATCGCCCACATCATCGTCACCTTCATTAATTGATACCTTGGAGAAAACAGCATACTTTTTTAAGGTATCCATTAGTTTTTTCACAACAGATTGATGAGTGATTAAATTAAATTGGTCATTACTGATTTTTTTACATAAAAAACTAGCTATAACTCTCCCTTTTAAGTTACAAATGGCTGAACGATCGATTTGTGCAATTTCTTGTTTTGATACGTCTGTTGAAATCTGACCCTGCAAGAAATCAATTGAGTCTTTTCCTTCAACAACTATAATTTTGTGATATTTTGATATGAGCACAGTTGAATTTTAACAAATTATGGAATCACTAAGGAACGAAATAAATTTTAGGTCAAGAAGAGGTCTTCAGGAGCTTGATATTCTTTTAAAAAGATTCTTGGAAAAACATTTATCTAATTTAGAGGAAGATAGCTTAAGAGCGCTTATAGAAATACTAGACATGGAAGATAACGATTTGGCAGATTTGTTAATTTATAAGACTGAGACTCCTAAAGATGCTCATAGAGCTATTATTAAAAAAATTTTAAGTGATTGTTAAACTTTTTAACAAAAAAATTGTCAAATTAAAGTGAATTCAGAAAAAACATTGATCAAACTTAGCAAGGAAGGCAATAAAAATGCTTTTGAGGTGCTCGTCATTAAACATCAAGATAAGTTAATGGGTTCATTAAATAAACTTTTCAAAAATCCTACTTTTTCTGAAGATATAGCGCAGGAAGCATTTATTAAGGCTTACATTAATATTGGCGGTTTCAATGAAGATAGTGCTTTTTTTACTTGGCTTTACCGAATTGCAGTAAATACAGCAAAGAATTACCTTTCTAGTAAATACAACAAAAACGAAATAATTGAGTCTGAAATAGATGAAAACATTCTTACTCAAATAGGCATGGATTCACCAAGCCCAGAATCAATTTTTGTCGCAAATACTCTAAGGGATAGGCTGTTTCAATGTCTTAATGATATGCCAGAAGAGATTAAATCTGCCATAACTCTGAGAGAATTCAATGGTCTGAACTACGAGGAGATTGCAAAAATATGCAATTGTCCTGTTGGCACAGTGAGGTCAAGAATATTTAGAGGAAGGAAATTATTAGACGAAATGCAAAATTCTATGAACAACGAGGCTAAAAGCAACAATGGAAGATAGCATAGAACATAGACTGTCTGCTCTACTTGACGGAGAAACATCTGAATTTGAGACTAGACGGCTCATTGAAGAAATAAACAGAAGTCCTGAGATTAAGAATCTTTGGATAAGAATGAATAAGACTAAATCTTTACTGACTGCTGAAATAGATTTCTCTCCGAGAAACATTTCTTCAACAGTTATTGAAGAGTTAGATTCTTCCAGTATCAAGCAAATAAAACTTTCAAAAGATGAAAAATCCAAACAATTGAAATATTACGGCTTTGCATTTGGTGTTTTATTATCACTGGGCCTTGTTTTTCAACCCTTAATGATCCAAGAAAAAGAGTCGTTTAAGTCAACTTCGGTTATACCTGCACTGTCCATTGGAAATACCCCGGTATCATCAAATGAAAGTTATTTAGAAGAGATTGGTAATAATTTGAAAGGCAGCCTTAAGAAAATAGAATTTATAGAAGATGGTGACATAATCGCAAATTACGTAGAAAACGATTCAAACAGGAGTTTTAAGCTTAGAGTTTTATTCAGAGATCTTTCAATTGAAGATAGAATTAAGTTATCTTCTTCTGGGATTACAGTACATTCATTGGCAAACAATAAACCAGTAGTCATAAACTTATCAAGTGAAGAAATAAATAATCAAGGCTTGGTTGAATTATCAAATAGAATTTTTTTAAACATAAGGAAATAAAATGAAAAAATTTTTAATATCACTGTCTTTTCTTCTTCTAAGCGTTTTTGCAACAGCTGATTATCCAGATTTTTCTGACTTAGTAGATGAAGCAGCTCCCGCTGTAGTGAATGTAAGCGTTATCAAAACAATTAGTACTCAGAATAGAATGAGTCCCTTCAATAGAAGACAAAATCCTTTCGATGATTTTTTTAATTTCCCTTCTCCATTTGAAGATGAACCTCGAAGAGAGCAGGAGAGAGAAGTCAGATCTGGCGGTTCTGGTTTCATTATTTCAAAAGACGGTTACATTGTAACGAATCATCATGTCGTAGAAGATGCTTCACAGATTTTTGTCAGCCTAAATGATAGGCGAGAATTCATTGCTGAACTCATTGGTAGTGATAAAAAATCCGATGTTGCTTTATTAAAGATTTCTTCAAAAGAATCTTTACCATTTTTAGATCTTGGAAATTCTGATGATGTAGATGTTGGTGATTGGGTGCTAGCTATTGGATCTCCCTATAGACTAAATTTTTCTGTAACAGCAGGCATTATTAGCGCTAAAGCTAGAAGTGTTCCTGGACAAGGAACTTCTTATATTCCTTTTTTGCAATCTGATGTTGCAATTAATCCAGGTAATTCAGGAGGTCCTTTATTCAATTTAGATGGTGAAGTTATTGGTATCAATGCAATGATTTACTCCAATAGAGGTGGATACATGGGCATCTCTTTCACAATTCCTATCAACTATGCCCAAGAAATTATTGATCAATTAAGAGAGGATGGCTTTGTTAAAAGAGGGTGGTTAGGAGTAAGTGTTCAAGAAGTTACAAAAGATTTAGCAGATTCTTTTGGATTAGATATTCCCAGGGGGGCTTTAATTGGAAGCGTTTTAACCGATAGTCCTGCTGAATCCTCTGGCTTAAAAGATGGCGACGTAATTGTAGATTTTGATGGAAATGAAATTATCTACTCAGGCGACCTGCCAATGGTTGTTGGAAGAATCTCGCCTGGAGAGGACGTGAAAGCCACTGTTTACAGAGATGGCAGAAAGAAATCTATCAGAGTGACTGTAGGAGAGCTAGAAGAACTTGAGGAAGATACCAATCCAATTGCCTCTGCTCCTAACAGAAACAGACTTGGCATGATGGTTGAAGACTTTGAAGATATTGCTGAAAGAAGAAATGCAGACGTTGAAAAGGTAAAAGAAAATTTTGGTGTCAAAGAAGGCGTAGTGGTCAGCAGGGTAGTTTCTGGGCCTGCATTTGATGCAGGACTTAGAAGAGGAGACGTGATCACCAGAATTGGAATGACTAACGTTTCGTCCAAAACTGAATATGAAAATGCTCTTGAAGATTTGAATAATGAAAATGTCATTCCTTTAAGGTTTGTAAGAAACAAAAATGGTGCATTTGTTACGATAAAAATTAAAAAATAAGGGATAATTGTCCAGCTTTTTTAAAAAGCACCAAAAAATGGACAACATAAGAAATTTTTCGATCATAGCTCACATTGATCATGGTAAATCTACTCTAGCTGATAGACTTATAGAACATTGTGGAGGCTTATCTTCCAGAGAGATGAAAGAGCAAGTCTTAGATTCTCTTGAGCTAGAAAGAGAAAGGGGCATTACTATCAAGGCCCAATCTGTTTTTCTGGAATACTCAAATAAAGAAGGAACAAATTATCAATTAAATCTAATTGATACTCCCGGCCACGTAGATTTTTCTTATGAAGTTTCTAGATCTCTGGCAGCATGCGAAGGAGCAATTCTTCTTGTTGATGCATCTCAAGGAGTTGAAGCTCAGACAGTCTCAACTTGTTATACCGCAATAGAGCAAGGTGTTAATATTTTTCCGGTATTGAATAAAATTGATCTTCCCCAAGCTGATCCAGATAAAGTTAGGAAAGAAATTGAAGAAATTATTGGAATAGATGCTTCTGATTGTCCTGAAATCAGTGCAAAGAATGGTCAAGGTATTGATAATCTTCTTGAACAGCTAGTAGTTCATGTTCCGTCTCCAGATGATTCTGACAATTCTCTTCAAGCTCTTATAATTGACTCATGGTTTGATCAGTACCTTGGGGTAGTGTCTTTGATAAGGATTTTTTCTGGATCAATAGACTTAGGTCAAAAAGTAAAAATTAGCTCAAATAATCAAGTTCATACGGTTGAAAAAATTGGTGTATTCACTCCAAAGCCCGAAGATAGAAAATCACTCTCCAAAGGGGACGTTGGATTTATTTGCGCGGGCGTAAGAGAAGTAAGAGGAGCTCCAGTGGGAGATACTATATGTTTGCCCAAAGATACAAAAATACTTCCCGGATTTAAAAAGATTAATCCTCAAGTTTTTGCAGCTTTATATCCTCTAGACTCAGGAGAATTTGAATCATTCAGAGAATCTTTAGAAAAATTAGCCATTAATGATGCGGCTTTATCTTTTCATCCTGAGCAGAGCCAAGCTTTGGGTTCGGGTTTCAGATGTGGATTCTTAGGCACCCTTCACATGGAAATTGTGATTGAGAGAATTAAAAGAGAATATGGCATAGAGCTTTTAGCTACTGCACCTACGGTTGTTTATGAAATTGAAAACAAGGGAGGAGAGATTGAAGAGGTTGAAAACCCTAGCAAATTTCCTGATCCTTCTTCTATCGAAAAGATTCGTGAACCCATTGCAAGAGCTACAGTACTTACTCCAGAAACTTATGTAGGAAACGTAATTGAATTATGCGTTGAAAAAAGAGGCATACAGAAATCATTAAGGTATGTTGGCGGACAAATTGAATTAGTTTATGACTTGCCGATGAATGAAATAATTTTAGATTTTTTTGATCGGCTTAAATCGACTAGTAAAGGATATGCTTCTCTTGATTATGATTTTGATCGTTTTCAAGAAAGCCAAATGGTAAAGATGGATATTTTATTGAATGGAGAAAGAGTTGATGCCTTAAGCTCTATGGTTCATAAATCCCAATCTGATTTCAAAGGGAGGCAACTTGTTAAGTCGTTAAGAGAAGTTATTCCACGACAAATGTATGATGTCGCTATCCAAGCTGCAATAGGAGGAAAGATTCTTGCACGAGAGACAGTAAAAGCTTTTAGAAAAGATGTTACTGCTAAGCTCTATGGAGGAGATGTTACTAGAAAGAAAAAACTCTTAGAGAAACAAAAAGCTGGGAAGAAAAAAATGAGACATATTGGAAAAGTTGAAATTCCTCAAGAAGCTTTTCTTTCAGTTCTAAAAGTAAATAAATAATGAATTATTATTTTATTCTTTATTTTTCTTTGCTGATTTCTTTATTAGGAATCATTGGCTGGTTGATTTCTGAAGCTAAATACGAAGGACGACACTCAAAATTAATCAACAGAGTAACCTTTGTCTTTCCTTTTTTTGCGCTTTATGCATGGTTTAGACTGAATCTAGATTTTGGAATAGTCTTGGTGTTTTTGACTTTTGGCTCCTTATTGATTTGGATACTTGCTAAATATTTGTTAATTCCTAGAGCTAGCAAAGAGAGTAGGAGTTTTTTCATCATCATATTGGCAATAACTATCTTTCGTTCTTTTTTATATGAACCTTTCCAGATTCCCTCATCATCAATGTATCCTGGATTGAAAATAGGAGATTTTTTGTTAGTGGAAAAATTTACATATGGATTGAGAAACCCAGTTAATCAGAATACCTTCATCTCGACAGGAAAACCTAAAAGAGGCGATGTAGTAATTTTTGTTCCAGAACATACTAGATGTAACTCTGATTTTGATATTGCTAATCCCAAAGGATCTTTTTCATCAGACAGAGAGAAAAATCAGCGAATGTATTACTGGAGTATCCTGTCTGAAAATTGCACCCCACAGGGTGTTAAATATATCAAGAGAGTAATAGCTGAACCAGGCGATGAGGTTATCTACAAAAATAAAGAATTCATCATTAACGGCAATAAACTTGATCAAAAAATTCTTGATAGGAAAGATCAAGAGGAGTTAATAGAGGAAATAAATGAGGGTAAAAAATATGTTGTTCGAAAACTTTCTAGAAAACCTGAGAATGGATCTTGGAATGTTCCAGTAGGATATTATTTTCTAGCTGGAGATAACAGAGATAACAGCCTTGACAGCAGAAGATGGGGGCTAGTTCCACAAGAGGAAATTACAGGTAAAGCTTCACTGATCTGGATGCATTGGGAGTGTTTTTCATGTCTGCCATCATTATCTAGAAATGGACTTATCAAATAATTTAGATTCTTTGGAAAATTTACTTTCATATAAATTTTCTAATAAAGAATTTTTAAAACTTTCACTCACTCATAGAAGTTTTTCCCAAGAAAATAATGAAATTTATGAATTTTTAGGCGACTCAATTATCAATCTATGCGCTTCAATCTGGCTAATTAAATATAATAAAGATTTAAGTGAGGGGGAATTAAGTTCGCTAAGATCAAAAGTTGTTAGCAGAAAAAATTTAGGAAGGCTTGCTAAAAATTTTAAATTGGAAGAATTTGTAATATTAGGAAATTCAATTAGTAGAAAAAAAATCCATCAAACAGAAATTTTAGGGAATACTTTTGAGTCAATAGTTGCCGCTATTTACTTTGATTCAAATTTTGAGATAACTTCTAATTGGTTGTTTGAAGTTTTTGAAAAACAGAGCGGTCTAATGGATTTATCTCTGGAAAAAGATTCAAAAACAGAGCTCCAAGAATTCTTGCAAAAAAGACAACTATCCCTTCCAAAATATTTGAATACTTCACCGAAAGAAGGCTTATTCGAAAGCTCCATAGTATCTGAACAAAACAAACACTTTTCAGGCAAAGGCTCTAGCATCAAAGAAGCAGAGAAAAAAGCTGCTGAAAATTATCTAAAACACCTGATAAAAGATGACTAAGTTTGGATTTATATCAATAGTTGGAAAAACTAATGTTGGCAAATCTACCTTGCTCAATAAAATATTGGAAAGAAAGTTAGCAATTACATCCAGGAAGCCTCAAACAACAAGAAACAGAATTCTAGGAGCATGGAATCATGAAGATATGCAGGCAATATTTCTTGATACACCCGGAGTTCATACTGGGCATAAAAAAGCTTTAAATAAATACATGAACCAGGTGGCAATGCATGCTTTGAAGAATGTTGACCTCATATTATTCATTGTCGATCGGGATAGATGGGGCGAGGAAGAAGAAAGAATCATCAAGCAATTAAGAGGATCTAAAATTCCCGTAATTCTGTTAATAAACAAAATAGATAGGATAAAGGACAAGGAAGATTTATTACCAACAATAGAAAAATTTAAAGATAAGTTTGATTTTGATGAGATCATCCCTATTTCAGCACTAAAAAATAAAAATACCCCAAAAGAGCTATATGAAGTAATTAATAATTATCTTCCTCCCGGCCAACCACATTACGAAGAGGATTTTGTAACAGATTTATCCAGGGAATTTTTTATCTCAGAGATAGTCAGAGAAAAGGCTATAAATAGGCTAGGCGATGAATTACCTTACAGCATCAGCATAATCATAGATGCCCTAAAGGAAGATAAGAAATTACTCAGTATTTCTGCAACCATTTACGTTGATAGCAAGTCTCATAAACCTATATTGCTAGGTAAAAAAGGAGATATGATGAAATCCATTGGAACAGCTGCAAGAAAAGAAATTCAATTTGAGTACGATAAAAAAGTATTTTTAGAATTGTGGGTGAAAGTCAAAAAAAAATGGACCGATGATGTTAACTGGATCTCTCAACTTGGCTATGATCTAAAAAAATATGAAAACTAGAAATAGTCTAGCCTTTCTTCTGCACGCAAGAGATTACTCAGAGACAAGTGTTATAGCAAGTTTTCTGACAAAGGATTTTGGAATTTTCAATGCCTTACTTAAAGGAGCCAAGCGAAAAGGGAGTAAATTCACCAATATTTTATCGCCTGGTTCTGAACTTTATATTAATTATTCAGATAAGAATGCTCTCAAAACGATCTACGAATGTGAAATAAATAAACAAATTCCGATATCTCCTAAAAATTTAAAGGTTCTTATTTACCTCAATGAATTAATTTTAAAAATTTTTGAAAAAGAACATGATATTCCTGTCGTATTTAAAGACTATGATGAATTAATGAGCCTTATGACTTTAGATAACGATGATGAGGTCTTAGAGCTATCTTTAAGAAATTTTGAATATAGATTAATAACAGATTTAGGTTATGGATTTGATTTGACTAAAAATGATTCCGGAAGCTCAATTGAACCAAATCAGGATTATCTATTCAGTCCATTAAGGGGAATATATTCATCAGATAAAGGAGACATGGAGACATCTTTTAAAGGGCGGCATTTGTTAGATTTTATGTCTGGAAAGTTTTCAAATAATATGACCAAGAAAGTAATAAAATCTATTTTTAGAGAATCATTAGAAGCGATCTTGGGTAAAGAGCTGAATGCAAGAAAATATTTCAATTAACAAAAAGCTGAGAAGTGGTATTGATCTCATCGAGATCAAAAGATTAGAAAAATCATATGAAAAATTTGGAATGCGAATGTTAACAAGACTTTATGATGAAAGTGAAATTGATATTTTCTCAAAAAGAAAAGGTTACAACGGTGCAAGGTATCTTGCTAAAAATTTTGCTGGAAAGGAAGCCGTTTCAAAAGTTTTAGGTTATGGTTTTACAAACGGAGTTCGTCCTAGAGATATTATTATTCATAGACGTTACGGTGGTCCAGAAGTAGAACTTAAAGGGAAAGCAAAAGATATAGCTAAAAAAATAAAATTAACAGAAATATCAATAAGCTTAAGCGACACGGATTCTCTTGCAGTTGCCGTTGCTCATGCCATAAGAGAGGATGCCTAATGAGAATTATTTTACTTGGGCCACCTGGAGCAGGAAAAGGTACTCAAGCTGAAGACATAATACAAGCTCTTAACATACCTCATATCTCAACCGGAAATATGCTTAGAGAGGCCATTGAAGAGGGGTCGCCTTTGGGAATTGAGGCTAAAAAGGTCATGGATAAAGGAGCGCTAGTTTCTGATGACATAATTGTAGGATTAGTGGTAGAAAGATTAAAAAGACCTGACTGTTCAAATGGAGTTTTATTTGATGGTTTTCCGAGGACGATTCCTCAGGCTCAAGCCCTAGATGATGCCAATGTAGGAATTGATTTAATCATTGAAATTCAGCTAGACGATGAAAATATTATTGAAAGAATGTCTGGAAGAAGAGTTCATATATCGTCTGGTAGGAACTATCACCTTAAATTTAATCCCCCAAAAAAGGAAGGTTTCGATGACTTAACTGGGGAAGAGTTAATCCAAAGAGACGACGATAAAAGAGAGGTAGTTGAAGAGAGATTGATTGTCTACAGAAATCAGACTGAGCCTTTAATAAGTTTTTATAAAGCTAAGCAGATAAATAATGAACTTGATTATCTGACAGTTGATGGTTCTGGAAGTGTTGAATCAATCAGTCAGTTTATTCTTAACTTCTTTAGAAATAAGTGAACGTTCTTGCAATTGAAACATCTGCAATGTTTTGCTCAATTGCTTTGTTCAAAAATGGACAAATATTCTTCAAAGTGGATAAGAATAAAAGTCAGCATGGAAAAGTTATCCTTGCATTTATCGATGAGCTTTTGGAGAAATCTCAGTTATCTTTGAAACAAATAGATAGAATTTTAATAAGTTATGGCCCAGGATCATTCACTGGCTTGAGAATCGGGTGCGGTGTTGCTCAATCTTTTAATTTAATTCATGGAATTAAATGTTTCGGAGTTTCTAGCCTCAGAGTACTTGCTTCAACAGCTTATCAAAATGAAGTACAAGGAAAAGTAGTCAGTCTAATTAGTTTAGGGATGGGAGAATTTGGTGTCTCAAAATTTGATGACAAAGAAAGTCTTTCAGACAACAAAACAGTGGAATTTATTTTGCATAATCATCAGCTTGCAACTTTCTTAAATGATCATGAAGATTACCATTTGATTACTTCCTCCCAAAATGCAGACATGATGAATATTCTTAAAAGCAATAATTTTTCTTTTATGCAGCCTAACGCAAAAAGTATGTTCGAATTTAGCAACACGGATGATATTGCTTCTGTACAGGGCGATAGCTTTATAGTTCCAAATTACTTATCCAATAAGGATCACTGGAAATAGTTGCAAATGGATTTAATTCAAATTGTCGTTTTATCAATAGTTCAGGGAGTAACCGAATTTCTTCCTATAAGTAGCTCTGCTCATTTAATTCTTACTTCAAAGTTTTTTGGTTGGCAGGATCAAGGAATCCTTTTTGATATATATGTTCATGGTGGAAGCCTTTTAGCGATAATTTATGCCTTTAAAAAGGAAGTCAGTACATTGATTCAGAGAGCATTTTCCCCATATAAACAAAATTTATTATTGTGTTTAATAATAGCAACATTGCCTGTTGCATTAGCTGGCTTCTTAGGAGAGGATTTCATTAAAGAGAATTTTCGTTCATTAGAATTCCTAATCCTCACCACTTTTTTATTTGCAATTTTCTTATTCATTGCAGATAAATACGGTAAAAAAACAAATTCAATCGAATCCATTGGTCTAAAAGATTCTTTTATCGTTGGAATGTTTCAAATTTTTGCTCTCATGCCAGGAGTCTCAAGATCGGCCATCACTATGATTGGAGCTTTAATATTAAGTTATAGCAGGGAAGATGCCGCCAGATTCTCTTTTCTTTTATCTATTCCTACTTTATCGGCAGTCTTATTGGGAAGCTCAATAGATGCAATTCAATCAGAAGAAACTGTTGACTGGTCAATTTTAATTTTTGGAGGATTAATTTCTTTTGTTACATCGCTTTTATGCATTAATTTATTTTTATCTTTTATACAAAGAATAGGATTCACTCCCTTTGTGCTATACAGAATCATCCTATCGATCATATTAGTTGGAATCCTGTGGATTTAATAATTGATAAGTTTGACGATAATTTAAAACTAAGAGAATTTGCTGCTAGGCATCACATACCTGCAGTATCGGATATAAGTTCACCGAAACTAAAATATTTAGTTACTGAGAGAAATGAACAATTTCTATTCAAAGATCTCAGAAGAAAAAAAGCACATTTTTTTTCTTTAGATCTTAAGCCTATGAATATTGATAAAATTTTTAAATCTAATTTTTCAAAATGTTTCCTTTCCCTTGATAAGAACTTACAAGTATTTGACTCTACGGCCGGCTTATTAAATGATTCTGTTCATATTGCTAATATGGGATTCAAAGTTACCGCAGTAGAGAAGATCTCATGGCTGCATGAAGTCATGAAAAAAGAGCTAGATATAGCAAGATTAGGAGACTCTGTATTAGAAAATATTGACCTCCAGAATGGTGACTCTCTTAAATTAGCGGAAATAATGAGGCCGCACGTTATTTATTTTGATCCGGTATTTGATCTTAAGAAAAAGGCGACTGCAAAACAACCCATGGAACTTCTAAGATCAATAGCATCAAATAAAAATTCCCAAGACTATATTGAACAATTTCTAGACTGTTGTTCGGAGAGATTAATCTATAAAAGACACAAAAAACAAAAATCGATTTTTCAAAAATTTATCACTTTTTCTGTTACAGGAAAGTCAGTTGCTTTTGACGTCTATCAAAAATAAAAGAGGCTGCAAAAGCAGCCTCTTTGCGGAAAATAACTTTTAAGCTGTTTCGCCGTTGATAAATTTTTCAGAATTTATCTCAATCTTCTTAGGCTTCTCTGATTCAGGGATAATTCTTTCCATGTTAATGGATAAAAGACCATTATTTAAATCAGCACCTTTCACAAGAATTTCTGGAGATAAAGTGAACTGAAGCAGGAAAGATCTTGCTGCTATTCCTCTATGCACAACATTACTTTTATCGTTTTTTTGGTTGTCGTGCTTAATGGATAAAACATTATCTTTTGTTTCAACTTCAATATCTTTATCACCAAGACCGGCAACAGCAACTTCAATCGTGTAATCGTTACCATCCTTTCTTAGGTTGTAGGGAGGATAGCTTGAAGATCTAGTATCAGGTAATTCGCTGAAAGTTCTTAGTGAATCGAAAAGGTTTTCAAAACCCAACCATCTTGATGAAAAGAAAGGATCGGAAAGATCCAATAAACTTCTATTAGTCATAATTTACTCCTTGTATAAAGCAAGTTAAATTTAATTGGCACCTCTAAAGAGCGTACCTCCAAAGGATAGACCCATAAAGCAATCTATCTCACTATATTTATGGAGATAAAATGGGAAATTTCAAGAGTTGTAGGAAGTTTGATTAAGCTCTTCGCGCCAATCTGGCATTATGAATTTCGACGCAGCAACTTGCATTTTTTTCGTAATTCTTGAGGCATAAATTAGTCCTTGCTCATCTTCTCTAACGAAGCGTTGTTCAATTAGCTTTGATAAAAATTGCATGAAAGTCCATCTGTCTGAAAATTCAGGTGCCATCCAGTCGTACTTAGCTTGAAGGTTTGTTGCTATTTCTTTGCAAGATATTTCCAATTGATTCTTAGAGACATGATCGTTTTCATTTTTCCAGAGTTGCAGCATAAGAATATAAAACCTATCTATTGTTGGTTGGATCATTCTTCCAAGAGATTTTGTTTCTAGATAATAAGGCGAGTCAAAAGGAGGTCTCTTGTAAAGATCTCCATCTTTAGACAATAATTTAAGGACTACTAAAGAGTCTAAACGCTTATCAATTTCATGTTTTAGCTCAACGTTAGTCCATTTTAAGAATAGTTCTCCTTTTAAATATGGATAGAGCATTTCTATGATCTCTATGATTTCATCTTTCGAAACTTTTTCTCTGGCCTGGAAAATACCACAAATGAAAGATTCTAATGTCAGCAAGTGTAGAATGGTATTTCTGTAGAAACTCATCATTGCCCCCTGCGCTTTATTTAATTTAACAAGAGATTTATCGCCGTCATCTAGCTTTGGAATTAGTTTCAACGCATTTACTTGTTCAAGTAATTTTTTACTTGATTGAGTTGGGAGGACTGTTTTGTTGGAATATCGAGAAGAATTCATCAAAGAAATATACAGATCAATGCGATTCTCGAGTTTATCTTTTGGAAGACTATGATTATTTGAATTTAAAAGAGCTACAGCAACCAAACTTGAGGAAGTCACTACAGTACTTTCGTTTATGTTCATCATGATTTTTTCACCAAGTTTTGGTGTCGCATTAAATAGCCAGTTTGTATCGTCTGACGATGTGGCGTTAGTTTGAGAATCCTTGCTTTCCCAATCTGGATCTTGGGCATCAAGAAAATCTTTCAAATCAATAGGGTCTCCAAATTGCAAATAGGCATTGCCTAGAAAACCTCTAAAATCACTGGCAACTCTGAAGATATCTGAAATTCTTTCTTTTCTTTTTTTTCCACCCATGAGCTCGGATAAATATGAATTTCCCTCCAGCACTTTCTCATAATTAATATTTACTGGAATAAATTTCACAGGTTTTTCTGTTCTGCTCTTAAAAGATCTGATCAACATGGAAAGAAGACCGGGTCTTGGTGGAAGAAGCTTGCCTGATCTGCTTCTTGTACCCTCAGGAAAAAACTCGATTGAATTACCTCTAATTAAAAGTTTCTTTAGGTGTTCAAAAAATACAATTGAATAAAGCCTATTCTCACTAAAAGATCTTCTCATGAAGAAAGCACCGCCGTTTCTGAGGATTCGGCCCAGAAAAGGTAAATTTAAATTAATTCCAGCTGCTATTTGAGGCAGCATTAAGTCATTTTTATAAAGGATGTAAGAAAGAGCTAGATAATCAACATGACTTCTATGGCAGGGAGTAAAAATCAAAGAATTATCGACTGCTAGATTTTTAACTTTTTCTAACCCTATGAATTTAAGCTCTTCGTATCTGTTGTTCCAAAGCCAGGATAAAGCTGCATCGTATAAAGAACCTACCACTGTATAGGAGACGTCTGAGCAAATCTCTTCTGCATATTTTATTGCTCTTTTTTTGAGAAGCATGACTTTTCTCTTATTACTTCCAGCCTCCGATTCAATGTATTTATTAATTTCTTTTGAATTCACTAAAGTTTTTATCCAGTTTCTCCTATGAGAAACATCCAATCCGAGAATAGCTTGCTTATTTTTTCTAAAACGACCTCTAAGTAATCTTTCTGTTTTTAGTAGAATTTTCTCTGCAGACTCTCTATCTTCGAAAATATCTTCCATCTCCAATGCATTTAAAAATCTAACTTTTACCTGTCTACCGTTGATAAGTAATCGTAGGTATCTTTTGATAATTGATGTGCCTTCCCAAGATTCAGAAAATAATTTTTTCATGAGGTTATCTTGGCTTTCGGCACCTTTTCCCCAGTAAACATCTACCGGAATTATTTTTAATTTTTTAGAAATATCCGGATATTTACTTATTTCATAAAGATCATCGGAGTGTTTTCTTTTTGATCTTGCCCAGGGGAGAAGTTGTTTAGGTTCTTTCAACTGAAAATAGTTTCTATTGATAGGAGAAATAGCACTTCTATTACTGGGTCTTATAAAGCCCATTTTTTTGCAGATTTTATCTACTGCTGCAAGGTTCGTAGAAGAGTCGTTAGATAATGCAAAAATGAACTCACCCTTGAGTAATTCTGGAATATTGTCATTCTCAAATTCAGCTTCTGCGCGAATGAATGCCTTAAGAAATCCATTAAAGATGTTAATATTCGCCATTAGATAGAATCCGCTAAGTAAATTTTAGATTTCGATCGAATTTTACATCATTTGCCGGAGTGGCGGAATTGGTAGACGCGTTCGATTCAAAATCGAGTGCCCACAAGGCGTGAGAGTTCGAGTCTCTCCTCCGGCACCAAAAGTGAGGAATTATGAAAGAAGTACAAATAATAACTGCCCAAACATCAGGTTTTTTTGGAACGCAACTTATAATGATTTTTGGTTTCATATTGTTGTTATACTTTTTGCTCATCAGACCGCAAAATAAAAGGCTGAAGGCTCATCAAGAATTAGTAAATAATCTAGATATTGGAGATGAAGTTATTACCTCTGGAGGTATTGTTTGCACTTTAGTAAAGCTGTCAGATACATACGTGATTGCCAGAACTGGAAACAATCAAGAAATAGTTATCCAACGCCAACAAATTAACAGCGTTCTTCCAAAAGGAACCGTAAAATCACTATTTGAATAAAATTGACTAATTTCTCTCTTTGGAAATATATCCTTGTTTTAGGAGTATTTCTATTTGGGATTATTTATGCTTTGCCCAATCTAAGTCCTCCTGATCCGGCTGTTCAAGTTTCTCTCCAAAGTGCTGGAGACACTTTTGACAGTCGCATAATTCAGTCAGTAAGTAAGATAGCCAAAAGAGAGGGCATTCTGAATGAAAATATTGAAGTTAATCAAAAATCATTACTCTTAAGAACAAACTCATATGAAGAACAAATAAAATTGAAGGATGAGTTGCGAAAAGAACTTGGCCCAGACTATGTTGTTGCTCTAAATTTAGCTTATTCAACACCTGCCTGGCTTCAAAATCTGAATGCCACTCCATTAAAACTAGGTTTAGATTTAAGAGGAGGAATCTACTTTTTATTAGAAGTAGATACTGATTCGCTTATAGAAACAAGACTTGAAGCTAATGCAGAAGACTTTAAAAGAAGGCTTCGTGAAGAGTCTTTAAATTTTAGATCCGTTGAAAGCAACGAAGAATCAGTTACTTTTCTTTTTTCTACCGAAGAAGATAAATCAGACTCTTTAATATTTTTAAGAGGTTTCCTAACAGATTTTGAAATTGATGAGGAATCTGAATCATTTAAAATTAATTTTTCTAGAGAAGGTGTTACATCAATACAGGATTATGCAGTTCAGCAAAATTTAACAACTTTAAGGAATAGAGTTAATGAGTTAGGTGTTTCTGAACCCGTTGTTCAAAGGGAAGGGGCTAAAAGAATTTCTGTTCAATTACCTGGAATACAAGATACTGCCGAAGCAAAAAAAATAATTGGTAAAACCGCCAACCTAGAATTCAGACTTGAAGCAAATAATCGTACCTTAAGGTCAAGAAAAGAGGCTTTTGATTTCAGGGGTGTTAGCGTTGACTTAGAAAAAAATATAATTATTTCAGGAGATAAGGTAGCTGATGCAAATGTTGGTTATGACGAGAGCGGATTTCCACAAGTAAATATCACTCTTGATGGAGAGGGCGGAGCAAAAATGCATAGGTCAACAAGGAATAATGTCGGCAGAAAAATGGCTGTTCTTTTCATTGAAAGAAAGTCAGTAGCCAAAGAAGTCATTCTCCCTGACGGAACTTTAGATTTAATCATCGAACCTGTGATCACAAAAAGAGTGATAAGTCTGGCAACAATTCAATCAGCGCTGCCTAATAGATTTAGGATTACCGGACTTGACTCACCTAATGAGGCATCCGAATTAGCTTTATTATTGCGGGCAGGTGCTTTAGCAGCTCCTATGGAGTTTGTGGAAGAAAGTACAGTGGGACCAAGTCTTGGAGCTGAAAACATAAGATTAGGAGTTCAATCACTAATCTTGGGACTCTTTTTGGTTTTAATATTTATGATTATTTACTATAAGATCTTTGGACTATTCGCCAACATAGCAGTAATTTTTAACTTGATTCTTATCACTGCAATCATGTCAATCTTATCTGCCACTTTAACTTTGCCGGGCATCGCAGGAATTGTTTTGACTGTCGGTATGGCTGTAGACGCCAATGTATTAATTTTTTCAAGAATTCGAGAAGAACTTAAAAATAATTCCAGGGCAACAGATGCGATTATTGCTGGTTATGACAGAGCTTTCGTAACTATTCTTGATGCAAATATCACGACTTTAATAGTTGCGGTTATTCTTTATGCCATTGGCACAGGACCTATTAAAGGCTTTGCTATAACTTTGAGCATTGGAATAGTTACCTCGATGTTTACCTCAATTCTAGGTACTAGGGCTATGGTTTCATTGGTCTATCGAAACAACCAGGCAAGGAGGATCTGGATCTAATGAACTTTAATTTAGATTTTCTTAGATTCAGATTCATTGCTCTGATTGTGTCTGGTTCTTTGATTTTGGTGTCTCTAGCTACGATCTCTATTCAACAACTCCAACTTGGTTTAGATTTTACAGGAGGAACTCTTGTGGAAGTTGGATTTTCTGAAACTATTGATCCAGAAGAGATAAGAATTTATCTTGAAGCAAAAGAGATAGATGCTTTAGTGCAGGCTTTTGGTTCTGATAAAGACTTACTTATCAAAATACCAAGTTCAGAGAATATAGAAAATGCGAATATAGTTATTGATTCTCTAAGAGAACAATATTCATTTCAATTGAGAAGGTCAGGTTTTGTTGGGCCCCAAGTTGGCGGTGAGTTAAGAGATCAAGGAGGGCTGGGTCTTTTAGCAGCTTTGCTAGTTATGATGATTTATATCATGTTTAGGTTTCAATACAAATTTGCAATTGGAGCTGTCGTTGCTCTTTTTCATGATGTTCTAATTGTCTTGGGTATTTTCTCAATATTTAGAATGGAATTTGATCTTTCAGTCTTGGCAGCGCTTATGGCAGTCATTGGATATTCTTTGAATGATACGATTGTAGTTTCAGATAGGATCAGAGAAAATTTTAGAGCTAAGAGAAAGTTAAATAGTGAACAAGTCATCAATAGATCTCTCAACAATACCTTGGGCCGAACTCTAATCACATCACTGACTACGTTATTAGTTTTATTTTCCCTACTTTTCTTGGGTGGAGAGATTATCAGAAATTTTGCTATCGCTTTATCCATAGGAGTTGTTATCGGGACTTATTCATCAATTTACGTTTTAACCAATGTTTTACTCTCCATGAACATTAGTGCAGATGATCTTGCTGAAAGATCTAAAGACAGTTTTGATGACGGAATGCCTTAGGAAGTCGCGTCAATAAATGCTCTCAGCATTGGCGGCATACATTTAGGACTGCATGCAATTAAATGGTGGCTGTCATAAGGATCTGGATTTCCTAAAATGTCAGTGACAAGTCCTCCTGCTTCTTTAACCAATAAAATGCCGGCAGCAACATCCCACTGCTTTAGACCATAGCCCCAAAAACCATCCAAATAACCAGCTGCAACGTATGCAAGATCTAGAGCTGTGGATCCAGTTCGCCTGATAGTTAAACCGTGTGAATATAAATTTCTCATTGCCATCAATTGATCTAGTTTAGGTTCATTATCTTCATCAAAGTGAGACGACGAGGAAAGAAGTGAACCTCTTAGACCTCTGATTTTGCTTACCCTGATTCTTGTTTGATTGAGGTATGCTCCTTTCCCTTTACTTGCAGTGAACTCATCATTTCTGGAAACGTCAACAATGATGGCATGCTCAGGTTCATTGTTGATATAACAAGCAATGGAAATAGAAAAATAAGGAAATCCATGAATAAAATTTGTCGTTCCATCAAGAGGATCTATTATCCACTTACACTCTGCCCTGGGGTTACCAATGAAACCCGATTCCTCTCCATGAAAAGAATGATCGGGGAATGACTCTCTTATTGTATCTATGAGGATTGCTTCAACTTTTTTGTCGACTTGAGTTACGAAATCTACAGGAGCCTTCTCAGATATGGTCAGTTTTTCTCTTCTTTTGTAAAAATAGTGAATTTCCTTTGCAGCAAGACGAGCAGCTTTAATTGCAATGTTAACTTTAGGCTCCATGAGGGATGCTAGTGTAACAGACGATGATGAATCATAATTATAATGCTTAGATTATTATGAAAATATTTCAAAATTTAAATTTTGTTCTCGTAGAAACTTCCCATCCCGGAAATATCGGAGCTTGTGCCAGAGCAATGAACTCTATGGGCATCTTAAATTTATTATTAGTGAATCCTAAAGAATTTCCAAGTAAAGAAGCCGAAGCAAGGGCTAAATCAGGGAAGAAAGTTTTAGAAAAAGCTAAAGTTTACAAAAATATAAATGAAGCAATCGGTACATCAAATTTGATTATTGGAACAAGCGCCAGATCAAGATCTATGCCGTGGCCAATGATGGAGGTAAGTAACTTAGGAAAAAATATTAATGAATCTCTAGCAAATAAAGACGAAGTTTCTATAGTTTTTGGTAACGAAGCAGTTGGATTAGATAATGAGGATCTTGGAAAATGTGACTTTCACCTTCAAATTCCTACTTCTAAAGATAGCTCGTTAAACTTATCGCACGCAGTGCAGATAGTAGCTTATGAAATATATAGGGAATCTTTTTCATCAGATTTAATAGGCCAACAAAGAGAAGTTGATTTGGCAACAAGCATGCAAAAAGAAAAATTAATTGAGCACATTGAAACAGTACTAGAGTTATTAGACTTTTATGATCATAAAAATCCTAAACAAGTTCCTGCTCGTTTGAGAAGACTCACAAAGAGAATGCAGCTAGATAAACTTGAAATAGGTATCCTTAGAGGAATTTTGTCTAAGCTTGAAGATCGACTTAACAAATAAATAAAGCGTGCTAAAATCGCTTTCCTATGTTGTCCCCTTCGTCTAGTGGTTAGGACACCGGGTTTTCATCTCGGCAACAGGGGTTCGAATCCCCTAGGGGACGCCACCTTAAGTAGTGTTCTATTATAAGGCAAAGCTATCTTCCTTGGCTGAAATTCCCTTTGTATAGGCAATAGCGATGCACTAATTTAGTTCAATCTAGTCTAATTATTTCCTTAACATTGTTAGGGCTTAGTTATTGAGCCCTTATGAAGTTACTTACATTGATTGTAAAACCATCAAAAACTGAATTAGTTAAGGAAGCTTTACATTCTTCAGGTATAGGTGGTGCAACAATAATAGAAGCCTCAGGTTATGGGTCACAAAAAGGTCAATCCGAAACCTACCGGGGTACTGAGTATCGTGCAGATACGAATCCTAAAGTAATGTTTCAGGTAGCTTGTGATGATGGTGAAACTTCATCAATCATCGAGGCTGTCAGAAATGCTGCTGGTACAGGAAAGATTGGCGACGGGAAAATTTTTATAACTGAACTTACTGATGTTGTAAGAATTAGAACAGGTGAGACAGGCTCAAAAGCTATTTAATTTTAGGAGATTTTAATGGATGAAATAAAATTTGCGGTAGATACCTTTTACGCAATTATGGCTGGTGCCTTAGTTATGTTTATGGCTGCTGGTTTCACAATGTTGGAAGCTGGATTGGTTCAAAAGAAAGACGTATCGGAAATCGTAACAAAAAATTTAGGTTTATATTCAATTGCTTGCATCATGTATCTAGCATGCGGATTTATTTTAATGTATCCCGGATCCTCACTAATCGATGGAGTTATTCCTGGTATTGGATCTTCATGGGGTCTATCAACAGCTCTTCCTATCGAAGAAATTGGAATGGAATATGGTATGGACTATTCTCAACAAGCTGACTTCTTTTTCCAAGTAGTCTTTGTTGCAACAGCTATGTCTATTGTTTCAGGAGCCGTAGCCGGAAGAATGAAACTTTTACCATTCTTCTTGTTCGCTATTATCCTTACTGGTTTCATTTACCCTATTCAAGGTTATTGGAATTGGGGCGGCGGTTTCTTAAGCTCTGGAGGTTATTCAGACTACGCAGGTTCAGGAACAGTTCACTTATGTGGAGCGGCTGCAGCTTTAGCTTTAGTCACAGTTCTCGGTCCTAGAAAAGGAAAGTACGGTATGGATGGTTCAGTCAATGCGATGCCAGGCTCAAATATTCCGATCGCTGCATTAGGAGCATGGATACTCTGGTTAGGTTGGTTTGGATTCAACGGTGGGTCAGAATTGATCATCAGTGATGAAGCAAGTGCAATCGCAGTGAGTCAAGTATTCATGAATACAAACATGTCTGCAGCAGGTGGTGTAGTTGCCGCATTACTCACAAGCCTTATTCTAACTGGCAAATCGGATGTCACAATGGCCATAAACGGAGCCATTGCTGGATTAGTAGCTATTACTGCAGGTCCGAGCGCACCTACAGGTGGTGAAGCAGTAATCATTGGTGCAATCGGTGGTGTCCTAGTCTACTTCTCAATATTATTCTTTGAGAAAACCTTAAAAATGGATGATCCAGTTGGTGCTATTTCTGCTCACGGTACAGTAGGTATTTACGGAGTAATGGTTGTTCCTTTCACTTCGGATGCTTCATTCCTATGGCAGTTCTACGGAGTTCTTGCTATCGCAGGATTCACTTATGTTGCTAGCTTAATAGTTATCTACATCATCAATATGTTCTTAGCAATAAGAGCAACTGATGAAGAACAAGCGGCAGGTCTTGATTCTACTGAAATTGGAGTAGAGGCTTACCCAGAGTTCGACTAAGTTTATTTTTTCCTCCCGCAAACAGGCGAGATTTTATCTCGCCTGTTTTTTTTATTTTTTTAAAAAAATGGTATAATCAATTTACGTTCATTTAGTAAACTTCTTTAAGTTTATTAAACGGAAGTAGGGAGATAGGAAAACCTCTTTCTTTGATCTTAAAGAAAGGTAAGCAAGTACCAAGAAATTGGGAACGAGACCGAATATCTACCGAAGGAACGCGTTGATAAGGGTGTATACCAATTGGTATATGTACGTTTGAAACGAAAACTGGAGGAACGATATGACTACTCTTTATAGAGGCGTTGAAGTTTCTGCTGATGTTAATTCAAAGTCTGAAAAGGCTTCTGACTTAAACTACAGAGGAACTAAGCACAACGCAAACGTTGTCAAAAAGTCGTCAAAAACACCTGGTATTTACCGTGGTGTCAAGACTGCTGCATAACTGAAAGTTATGAATTAAAGGGAGGTTTTTTAACCTCCCTTTTTTTTGTTGGATAAATTTAAGGTAGAATTCAAAAAATGGCTGAATTAAAACATCTTCCATCAACTTCATCTGTCGATAGTATTCTAGAAGTGCTTGAAAGAGATGCTGGGGTTATCATTGATAATGTTGTTAATTCTGATTTTCTAGCTGAGCTTAATGAAGAGTTAAATCCTTTCTTGTTGAGTGACAATCTAGGTCGTGATGAGTTCACAGGTTTTAAAACTAATAGGATAGGGGCCCTCATTGCGCGGTCAAAAAAATGCAGGGAATTAGCTTTAAACAAATTAATCAATGAAACTGCCACTCAATACCTAAAACCGTATTGTGATGGCTATCAATTACACTTTACATCTGCGGTGAGTATTGGGCCTGGTGAATCTTCACAAATACTTCACAGGGATAGGGGAATATGGGGCGGATATTTACCCAGAAAAGTAGAGCCTCTTTTAAGCACTATATGGGCAATAAACGAATTTACAAAAGCAAATGGAGCTACACAAATAGTTCCAGGCTCTCATAAATGGGATAAAAACAGGCAGCCGCTTGAAAAAGAAATTGCTTTTGCTGAAATGGATGCAGGCTCTGTATTAATATACACAGGAACTGTGCTACATGGCGGAGGAGAAAATATTACTAAAAATATCACAAGAACCGGAGTGTTTCTCCACTATGCAGTTAATTGGATAAGGCAGCAGGAAAATCAATATCTATCTTGTCCACCAGATATAGCTAAAGATTTGAGCTCAGAATTAAAATCTTTAATAGGATATTCAAAGGGCGGTTATGTTCTAGGTTTTTATTCTGATCCTTATGATAATGAAGCAAGGTTTGAATCTGTATCTCCAGAAAATATGTTTTCCAATTCTAAAGATAGATTTTCTGAAATTCCTGATCCAAAAGATCTAGTAAATGATTCTATAAAATAAAATAATAAATCTATCTTTAATCCTTAAAATTTCATGAAAATTCTGTTTTCTTTTGCTTTTATTTTTTCTCAATTCTTATTCGCTGAGGAAGAAGTAATAGTTACAGGGTCGTATATAAATAATTCTGATTCCGATTTAAGTCCAATTGAAATTTTTTCTATAGATGATTATCGTAAACTCAATACCATTAGCTTGGCTGAGATTTCAAGATATGTTCCTTCTGTTTCAGGATCTCATTTTCAAACTAATGCCATGGATGGTGAAGATCAAGGACTGTCATCGATCACCTTGAGGGGGCTGGGTCATGCTTCGACTCTTCTTTTAATTAATACAAAGAGACAAACCTTTTCAGGAACACCTTCACGAGAGGGTGAGGGATACATTGATGCAAATATAATTCCTGATATTGCCGTTAAAAAAATTGAGATTTTTAAAGAGGGAGCAACTTCTTTATATGGATCTGATGCTGTAGCTGGCGTTGTTAATGTTCTTACTTATAAAGATTTTGAAGGATTTCTTTTTAGAACTGATAACCAATTTGTTGAGTCTTATTCTCAAAATGATAACAAATTAGGATTTTTGTATGGCGCTAAAGAGGATAAAAATCATCTAGTTGTAGGGCTTGAAAGTTTTTTTAGATCGCCTTTGTCAGCAAAAGAAATCAATGGAATAGCAGATCTTTCAATCAGTACCTTTGGCAAAACATTTATAACAACTGAATCTGAAGAAATTTTATCTGGTGATTACCAAGGTTCCTATGATGCAAATGCAAAGATCCCTGATCCAAACTGTGAGATTAATGGAGGATTAATTCTAGGGGGCTTTTGTAAGTTTGCCTATGGTGAGAGATTCAATATCATAAATAAAGAAAGACATAACAAGGGATATTTAAATCTGACTTCCAATATTGAAGATTCCTATCTTGAAAGTAATGAATTAATTTTGATTTATGCCAAAGTGGATGTTTTAGATAATCCTCAATCTCCTTCTTATCCAGCACTACCTTTTATTTCAAGAAACATATTGCCGAACGAAGGAGGTAGCCCATTCAAGAATGAAATAAAATGGAGAGGTAGACCTTTAGGAGCCAATTATCCATCGCCTAATTCAACAAAAAATATTTCTCAATATCATATAACTAATACATTAAAGTTTTCTTTTAAAAACAGTCAATTTTTTGAATTATCAGTTTCGCAAAGTTCTCATAATAATTTAGCCATTAGACCCGACATTATAAATTCAAGATTTTTGGATGCTCTCCAAGGAAAAGGGGGCGTAACTCAAGATAAGCTATGGAATTTATTTTCTGACACAAACTCAAGTGAGTTAGTAGAGTATATAAAAGGCAACTTAATTACTGAAAAAGGAGGCGCTCTTTCCTCTATAGATGGAATATTTGTATCTTCTACGGATTCTCTAAACTATTCGACAGGTTTTCAAATCGCAAAGGATGTTTTAGATATCAAGTACAATGATTTAAGTAGAATAGAAATTGATTCAAATGGCAGCATCACTAAACAGGCCGATCTATTTTTCCTAGGCGGGGGAACGGATGTTTCACAAAGTAGATCAAAAGTAGCTGCCTTTGTTGAAATCAACCAAATTTTTTCAAATAACCTAGATTTGAGATTTGCCTTAAGGTATGAAAATTTCTCAAGCCAAGAATCTTTGGATCCAAAAATATCTATCAAATATCAACCGAGCGATGTCTTTGCTCTAAGATTTTCTTCAAGTTCTTCATTTACAATGCCCTCCATGGCTCAAATGTATGGATCAGATATTGTCCTGGGAAGCGTCAGAGACGTTACAGGAAGTGTTTTTGTTAGACAGGGCCAAATTGGAAATCCAAATCTTAAGCCAGCAAAGTCAATAAATACCAATTTAGGATTTTTGATTTTTCCATCGAATGCTTCGTCAATTAGCTTTGATTTTTTTGATTTTCGTTACAAAGACAGAATTGGAGCAGAAAGCGCTCAGGCAATGGTATTAAACAATCCTTTGAGTCCTAGCATTTCAAGGAATTCTTCTGGAGAGATTACAGGCGTTACAGCCTCATACATCAACGAGGAAAGATCTTATATAAATGGGTTAGATTTTTCAGCAAATGTAATTCACGAATTCGAAAGACTTGGAAGTTTAAACTTTAAAGTTTCATCCACGACATTATTTTACTTCTTAACTCCTCATCCTGAAGAGAATAATGACAAGGAAGAATTGATAGATAGAGTAGGTAAATTTAATTACGATGCGCACACGCATTCTTTACCAAAAAATAAGATTAATATTTTCTTATCTTGGAATTATAATGAATTCAGTCTTGATTGGGCTTCAAGGTATGTCTCTAGATATTCAAATGAAAGAGTAATAAGCGATTATGCAAAATCCTTAGGATACACAAATGAAGTTGATGAATTCTTAGTCCATGATATCTCTATCACTAGATCATTTTCATTAGAAACAGGGAAACTCGATTTAAAATTTGGGATCATTAACTTTTTGAATAAGAAAGCGCCAAGATTATATGACGCGCCCGATTTTAGTTTTGACACCAGGTTGCATGATCCAACCGGCAGAACTTATAACTTTTCTATTCAGTATCAACTTTAGGCTCTTTCATAACCTTATTTGTCGATGCATTTTTCATTAAAATGGCAGTACCGAGAATCCAAATAGAAAGTGCTACTTCAATAAATAATTGGGATGTAACTTCGCTTCCATGATACAAGACATGATAAATATTTAATCCAAGAGCGATTGAGTAAATAAGACCGCAGGCTACCAACCAAGAAGCTCTGAAACTAAGAAAAGAGAACAAGCAGAAGACTGCAGTGCCGCTAAAAAGGGCAATGTAATCCCTATAAATTGAATTTTTTCCTTGATCTGAAAGAGCATCGTAACTAATTCCGAAGCCTGCAGCAGTTCCACTTGGGTCAATAAACCATTGATAAGCAACAAGACCAAGCAAAATGCAAGGAACTAATGAGAGCAATCTAATGACAAACTTATTCTTCATACAAACATTCTATATCTTAAATTATAAAAAACACTACCTGCTATACCTCCCGCCATGACATGTAGAAATGTTCCCAGGGAAGTTCTGTTACCTGCGATTACTTCTGTTTGATAAAGAAATTCAACTGTACTTATCAATACCAGCCACATAATTAAAGACGAAATAAAGAAATACCAAATACTGGCAGGTAAGGGGATAAATTTAATTGTGTATTTTGAGATAATTAGGCCTAAGCCGAAAGGCAGCAGAAGAATTAAAAATAAAATAATTCCAAGATTTAGAAGGTCCGCAAGTAAAACGGAAAAAACCTCGATTAATCCAACCGGCATCTCCATGGAACTTAGCCAAATTAGGTTTGATGTACTTGTAATTGGAACTATAAGAATCGTAAGTAAAGCTAAAGATGTTAGATATATGATCAAATTTTTAAAAAAGATTTTCACTTTCAGTAAGTATTTTGTGAGAGAATCCGATTTTATATTTATTCCTCAATATGCTCAAAAAATTATTTTATTTTTTTATTCTCATAAATTCTTTAACGATATTCTCGCAGGATGAAAATTACGAAACAAAAACTCTTTTAAGCGATCTAAGTCATCCTTGGGGGATAGACTTCATTTCCGACGATGAGATTTTATTTACTGAAAAAATTGGGAAACTCAATTATTTCAATATTTCATCCAAAGAGTTTAAAGAAATAAGTGGTTTGCCCGAAATTTATTATCGTAGCCAAGGCGGGCTATCAGATATCAAAATAAGCCCATCATTCAAAGAAGATAACAAAATTTTTTTTTCGTTCACATCTTTGAATAATAACGGAACTAATACTCTTGCCATTTCATCAGCAATTCTAAATAAAGAAAATTTTGCTCTAGAGGATGTAAACGAGATTTTTAGGGCTGTCGCCAATAGAAAAACCGGTGCCCATTACGGAGCAAAAATTTTATTTTTACCCGATGATACTATTTTAATTTCGAGTGGAGACGGTTTCGATCATAGAGAAGATGCACAATACTTAGATAACCATTTTGGAAAACTGATTCGAATCAATCAGGATGGTTCCATTCCTGAAGATAATCCTTTCTTGGCAAACAATGAAGCTCTTAATGAAATTTATTCATATGGTCATCGAAATCCTCAAGGTTTAATCATTGCATCTAATGGCAACATTATCGAACACGAACACGGACCTTTTGGAGGAGATGAGATTAATGTAATTCAACCTGGAAAAAATTACGGATGGCCAGCCATTACATTTGGAAGAGATTATTCTGGTGCTGTTATTTCACCTTTTACTGAAATGGAAGGAATGGAACAACCTATCAAATATTGGGTTCCATCAATTGCACCTTCTGGGATGATTGAATACAAAGGTGAAGCTTTTCCTCAGTGGAAAAATTCCCTCCTGATTTCAGCTTTAAAAGCAAAAAAAGTCACCCGAGTTGATTTATCTAGAGATAACATCTTAGAGGAAGATATTTTTACAGAACTTAATTTCCGTTTTAGAAATTTGATAGAAAGTCCAAATGGAAACTTAATTCTTTTAACAGATGGTCCTAGCGGCAAGTTAATAGAAGTTAGTCCAATAAAAAATCTTGAAGTTGTTACTCCTGATGGAATAACTTCCTTTTATTTAAAGAATCCTAAATCAATAGTTGTTCCGAGGGAACCTTACGATGAGAATGCAGACGCTGATTTATTAATTACTCAAGCTCTTTCCAAGTTGAGTTCCAAAAAGAAACTCCTTTTGATTCTGGGGGGGAACTGGTGTCCGGACTGCAGGGTTTTAGCAGGAATGCTCAAAAATAATTCGGTTCAAGCTCTTCTAGAAGATAATTATGTAGTAGAACACATTGATGTAGGCCGGTTTGATAAAAACCTTCATATTCCAGAGAGGTTTGGTATTGAGAAGTTATATGGAGTTCCAACGGTGCTAATCATAGACAAGGAAGAAAACGTGATGAATACCCCATTCATTTCCGATTGGACTACGGCAAGAGCAAAAAATCCTGAAGATTTTTCTTTTTATCTATCTAAATGGCTAGAAGGATAAAAATTGAAAGAACTCGATGAAAGACTTGATCATGAAGAAGCTGTAGATTCTCCTTCTAGTCCTGAGACACTATCCGTATGGGGTTTAGCTTGGCCATCAATACTAAATAATATTCTTTTTGCTTTTGTAAGCATTGTCGCTCTTAAAGCAGTTGGGGCATTGGGCACTGAGGCAGTGGCGGCTGTAGGGACAGGACAAAGAATTTTCTTTTTTTTACAGGCAGTTCTCATGGCCACAGCAACAGGAACACATGCTTTAGTAGCTCGAGCCATCGGTGCTAATAAGTCCAACGAAGCTGCTGAGGTTACGCTTCTGTCAACAATAGTAGCTATTTTCTTTGGTGTGTCTTCAGCCTTAATTTTTTGGATATTTGGAGAAGAAATAATAGGAGCTTTTGGTCTCGATGAGCTAAGCCGTAAATTAGCCGTTGATTACCTGCAAATCTCTTTATCTTTTGTTCCAGGATTTGCAATCATGTTTATAGTTGGCGCTTCTCTAAGAGCAGCTGGAGATGTGATAACTCCTCTCATCATAAATCTAATTGTAAATATTATTAATGTGTTTCTCTTAATAGCTTTGGTAAATGGTCAATTTGGCTTCGAGGCACTGGGCGTAATTGGAGCAGCCTATGCATGGGGTATTTCTTTTACTATAGGATCCATCTTATCTATCGCTATTTGGATAAGCAATAAGATCGTCATTCCAATGCCCTCGATGAAGTTCTATACCTTTGAGAGACTAAAGCAGTTGATCATTATCTCAGTACCTGCAGGCATAGAATCGGTTGTTTTTAATTTCGGCCTTCTTGCTTATTTTTGGATCATATCTATTTACGGGAACGAGCCAATTGCTGCATACAATGTGGCTATAAATATTTTAATGATTAGTTTTATGATAGGCCATGGCTTCTCTATAGCAGGAGCTACTTTAACTGGACAATACTTAGGAGCAGAAAATCCCGTAGAAGCTAGAAGAAGCGGTTGGAAATCAGCAAGATTGACTGTCTTTTCAATGACTCTTGTAGGGATAATAATTGCTTTATTTTCTAAACCTATTTCTGGTTATTTCATAGACGACCAAGAAGTTATCAGGTTGACCGTAATTTTTCTGTGGATTTTTGCACTCATCCAACCGCTTATGGGGATAGAATTTTCACTAGGTGGAGCTTTAAGAGGCGCTGGCGATACCAAATCGCCTTTAATCATCACTATGATTGGCCTGATTTGCTTCAGGCTGGTATTCGCATTTTTATTTTTAATCCTCAATATGCCAGTTGAAGTAGTATTTGCTTCTCTGATAGCAGATTATTTGGCTAAGGGTATTTTATTTACTTTGCGCTTTAAATCTGGCAGATGGGTAAATGCTCTAAACTAGATTTTTATGAATTATTTTGGCAGAATCTAGTAATATTAATTTATATATAAATTTTAACTTATTATAATAGGTGAATTATGGGAGAAATATTAGCTGTTGACGATTACGTAGGTATATCGTTTTGGTTAGCTGCCGCAATAATGTTAGCTTCGACTGTTTTCTTTTTTGTAGAGAGATCAGACGTGCCAGTAAAATGGAAAACATCTTTGACGGTTGCTGGTTTGGTTACGGGTGTAGCTTTTTGGCACTACCTCTATATGAGAGGTGTCTGGATTTACGCAGGTGAGACTCCAACAGTTTTCAGGTACATTGACTGGTTAATTACTGTACCGCTACAAATAATTGAATTTTATTTAATTATCGCTGCGGTTACTGCTATTAGTTCAGCTGTTTTCTGGAAACTCCTTATTGCTTCTCTAGTCATGCTTATCGGTGGTTTCATCGGTGAAGCTGGTTTAGGCGATGTCGTAGTATGGTGGATTGTTGGAATGATTGCTTGGCTTTACATCATTTATGAAATTTTTGCTGGTGAAACTGCGAAGGCTAATGCGAGTAGTGGTAATGCTGCTAGTCAACAAGCCTTTAATACAATCAAGTGGATTGTGACTATTGGGTGGGCTATCTACCCGATTGGATACGCTTGGGGTTATTTCGGAGATGGACTAAATGAAGATGCTCTTAACATTGTTTATAACCTTGCAGATTTGATTAACAAAGCTGCCTTCGGTTTAGCAATATGGGCTGCTGCTATGAAAGATAAAGAAGCAAGCACCAGTCACGCTTAACATTTGTTAGCTAAAAAAACCCCAGCATTGCTGGGGTTTTTTTTATATCGTTACCTCAGAACCAGCTTCCTTAAAAGCTTTGATTCCATTATTTGAAAATAGCTCAAGATTCTCTTCACCTATCTTTAAAAAATAACTAATTAAACCTTTTGTTTCTGAAGGATCTGAACCTTGGATCATTATATTTTTGCATTCTAGTTCTTCTAATATTTTGAGAGTAGCTTCTGAAGAATTTGATAGGGGCAACAGGCCGAGAATTTTCACTTCCTCGGTTGTTAAGATAGCACAATCGGCCTTTAGACCTTTTTGTCTGATGCGAGAAGGTTTATCAACATGACTTTCAAAATATAAAACTTTTTCTCCTTGGATTATCTCAAAGCTAAAAGTCCAAAGATAATTATATGGAAAGCCGGCATCATGAGCTTTTATCTCAAGATCGCCTATATTTTTTTGAATACCGGATTTTAAAACTTCAATATTAGTAAACCCCAGTTTCTTTAATTTTTTAACGGAAGGTTTGCTGGTTAAGACAAGCGTACTTGGATCAAATCTCTTCAAACTTTTTTCATGAAAATGATCTTCAAAAGGAGCGCTTATCAAAATACACGCTACTTTGTCGATCATCTCATCAGTGATGAGGGCGTTTTCTTCTCTGGCACGATTTATAAAGAAATTAGATTTAGGTTGCATTACCTTATCCAGCCAAGGGTCAATAATTAATGCTGTATCTTCAGACTCAATATACCAAGACTGATAATCATCAATTTTTTTAATTTTCATTTAATGAATTTGTATTTAGCTATCAATGATTTCAAGAGAGTTTTGTTTAGCTAAATCTAGTAGAAACCATTTCTAAGAAAATTTTTGCTATTTGCGGTTTTACCCACTTTGAATTTATAGCGATCATCGCATTGAGCTTTTCCGGATAATTTCTAATCGGGATAGTTTTAAGTTGCTCTTTTGAGTTAAGTAAATCGAATTCATAAAAAATTCCTACGCCATTTCCTTTTTCGACCATTCTCAAATGTAGATTTTGATCAGCTGAAACTAGAGAGACTTTATCAACAATATGAGAATAAGGTATGTCCTCTCCAACTTCCTTTTCATAAAAATTGTGAAACCATGCTGGAGGTAGTGTTGTATAAATATTGTGATCAAAAATCTTTTCGATTGATATTACATTTTCATTAAAAATCTCATGATCTTCTCTAGCATAAAATTTTGGTGGATTAATTTTTATAGGAATCACATCCAAAGTATCTAAATTTTTATTTGAATTTAGTCGATACTCACGTTCGTCAAAACTAATTAATATATCGAATTTATTTTCTTTTAGCTGAGCAACGCCGGAATAGGTTGAGAGATAAAAGAATCTATATTTGATATCTGGATATATTCCCATCATTTCAGAAATTACGGGTTCAAGGATAGTTCCAGAGAGGTAAGGGTCCAAACCAATTTTCAATAAGCCTGCATCTGAATTATTTATCAAACTTATTTGATTAACTATCTTATCCTCAATATCAACTATTTCATCTGTAAGAGAAAGTAGCATCTGCCCGTACACGGTAGGTTTAGTTTTACCATTCTCTCTTTGAAAGAATTTGACTCCGTAATGATTTTCTAATTTTTTTATGTTTTGACTCAGTGCGGATTGAGTAAGGCCAATACTTTTGGAAGCTTTTCCAAAGGATTCATGCTTAATTAAAGCTTGCGCTGATTTGAATAATTTAATGCTGCTCATCTATTTATTAGTAAGGTTAATAATGAAAATTAGGAAATTTAATTATAAGTAAAACTACTATATTTTCAATTTAAATAACTGAAATTAAATAGTTAATGATATAGCTTGAAAAGGCTGTGTTATATAGGTAAATTGAAATATCTTTCGCGAGTATAGCTCAGCTGGTAGAGCGCGACCTTGCCAAGGTCGAGGCCACGGGTTCGAACCCCGTTACTCGCTCCATTACAATAAATTATCGGCTATTTCGTGGTTCTTATCACGATGACCAGCTTCATCGTTTCTTACGGCCACGACAACATCTCTGAGGGTGGCGTTATTTCCTAGTTTCCAATAATCAATCGCAATCTTAGGAGCTGCCACGTTTTCAATAGTGCCTTTATCAATTTCGTCTAGGAATTCTGTGTAAGAAGTCACTGCTTCTTCCTCAAAATAGCCTATCATTCGATGGGCTGTTCCCCTAAAAAAAACATATAGGAGAAAGTAAAAAGTTGCGAAAACGATCTGTGCAGATAAAACAAGAAGTCTTTCAAATAGAGTAGGTTTTGAAATTTCTATAAAGGTCATGAGATGCATTCTCTCGTTCTCAGCCTCGTCTAATAGTTCCTTAATGATACCATCATCATCTGTCATGCTACGCAGACTCTTGAAATGATGGAGCATCCCAGCAACCATTCCTGGGACAGCAGCTACAGTCTCTAATACAACTGCTCTATGCCCATATCTTTTTCTAAAAAAAAGGTCCGCAGCAATTCTTAATGCTCTGGTTATTAAATATGCCGATCTGTCACTCAAACCATATGGGTGCTTATGAGTACTTTCTTGATCGGTAAATCCAATAGTTTTTTCGAAAGGTGCGTTTTTCATGAACTCATAATATATATCTTTAGGTTATAGATAAAATATTTATTCTATTAATTAGATATATATACCCTAAATGAATAAGGAAGGATTAGCTATCAATGTAGCTAGTCAAAATATCTTTATAAATATTTTTCAGAATTTCCAAGTGATTAACATCTATGTGTTCATCAATTTTATGGATTGAGGCATTGATAGGTCCTAACTCAACAACTTCAGCTCCATGCGGGTGCATGAATCTTCCATCGGATGTGCCTCCGCCGGTGTCTTCAATAGTTTTTATACCGGTAATCTTTTTAATTGATTTTGTAACAATATTTCTTAGAAAAGGTTTATCTGTATAAAAGGGTTTTGCATTAAGCTCCCAAACTAACTCGTAGTTTTTGATATTTTCTTCAATAACTTTAACTACTTCTGCTTTTATTTCATCTTCTGTTATTTCTGGAGAGAATCTGAAGTTAAATTCAATCTTCAAATCTCCCGGAACAACATTTTTAGCTCCTGTGCCGGCATTTATATTAGATATCTGAAAGGATGTTGGAGGAAAATTTTCATTTCCTTGATCCCACTGTTTTTCTGAAAGTTCTTTTATAATCCCACCAGAGATCATAATAGGGTTTATGACGTCTCTAGGGTAGGCTACGTGACCTTGTTTTCCAATTATTGTTAATGATCCAGATAGAGATCCTCTCCTGCCAATTCTTACTGTATCTCCAAGTTTATTTTTTGAAGAAGGCTCACCGGCTAAACAGTAATTAATTGAATTATTAGATCGTTTTAAATCTTCTAAGACCTTTTCAATGGTTCCATCCTTAGCATCTCCTTCTTCATTGGAGGTAAGCAATATGGATAATTTTTTTCTATTCTTAGTAAGATCAATATCTTTAAGGGCAAATAAAAAAGCAGAGATACTACTTTTCATATCTGCAGCACCTCTTGCAGTAATCACATTTCCTTTAACTTCTGCTGCGAATGGATCGCATGACCATGATTCAACTGGCCCAGTAGGAACTACATCGGTATGTCCAAGAAAACAAAAATTCTCACCAGAGCCAATTTCTGCATATAGGTTTTCAACGTTCAAGTAATTGATTCTTTTAGTTAAGAAACCCATATCCTTTAATTCTGGTTCAATTAAATCAAAACAACCGTTATCTCTAGGAGTAATTGATTGTATTCGTAATAATTTTTGTGTAAATTCAATTAAATTCATACAGGCACATTTTATTGTAAAAAAATACAATCTGAAATTTTTCTATTAAAAAAAGAGGAGCATATGACTGAAAGAGTTAACGTGGGTAAATTAAGCATAAGCACTTCATTGCATGCATTATTAGAGCAAGAAATTGCTCCTGATCTAAATTTGGATACGACAAAATTTTGGCAAGATTTTGAAAGAATTGCAGAGAAATATATCCCTATTAATGAGGAGCTACTAGAAAAAAGAAAAGAACTACAAACTAAAATTGATGAATGGCATTTGGCTAATAAAGATTTTGATTTTGATGCTTATAAATCTTTTTTAAAGGAAATAGGCTATTTGGTAGATGAAGGTCCTGATTTTGAAATTTCTACGGCTAATGTAGATGCAGAAATAGCTGAAATAGCAGGTCCGCAACTAGTAGTTCCTGTTATGAATGCACGATTTTCTTTGAATGCTGCAAATGCAAGATGGGGCAGTTTGTATGATGCCCTTTACGGAACAGATATGATTTCTGAAGATGGTGGAGCCGACAGAGGAGGCGCCTATAACCCCATCAGAGGTGATAAAGTCATCGATTTTTCAAAAAATTTTCTCAACGACTACTTGCCATTAGCTGAAGGGAAATATCAAGATGTTGTTTCATTTCAAATATCAAATGGAAGTCTAGAAATTTCTTTATCTGATCAATCCAAAACTTCTCTAAAAAATGATTCAGCATTTGTAGGTTTTAAGGGTGATGAAACAAATCCCGAAAGTATTCTTTTGAAAAATAATGACTTACATGTAGAAATTAAAATTGACAGAAATGATTCAGTTGGTTCTACAGATCCTGCTGGCATAAAAGATGTTTTTCTAGAATCTGCGGTAACTACTATTCAAGATCTTGAAGATTCAGTAGCCGCAGTAAATGGTGACGATAAAGCTGATGCCTATAAAAATTGGCTTGGTTTAATGAAAGGAAATCTAGCAGAGACTTTTGAAAAAAGCGGCTCAACTCTTACACGAAGTTTAAATGAAGATTTATCCTTTTTTTCTCCCGATGGAAAAACTATGCAGCTTTCCGCTAGAAGTCTAATGCTTGTTAGAAACGTTGGCCACTTGATGACTAATCCAGCGATTCTCCTTGATGGCAAAGAAATACCAGAAGGAATAATTGATGCAATGTTTACAATCGCCATAGGAAAACACGATATAGATCAAACTGGTTCTGTTCAAAATTCTAAGACAGGTAGCATATATATCGTAAAACCAAAGATGCACGGCCCCGATGAAGTTCAATTCACATGTGATCTCTTTTCTGACGTTGAGAACGCTCTTGGGTTAGAAAAAAATACCGCGAAGGTAGGGATAATGGATGAAGAGAGGAGAACAACGGTTAATTTAAGAGAATGCATTAGAGTTGCAAAAGAAAGAGTTATTTTTATTAATACCGGGTTTTTAGATAGAACTGGTGATGAGATACACACAAGCATGGAAGCTGGTCCGATGATAAGAAAAGCAGAAATGAAGCAGCAACCATGGATCTTATCTTATGAAGACTGGAATGTAGACAATGGTTTAGCTTCTGGATTTAAAGGAAAAGCGCAAATCGGAAAAGGAATGTGGCCTATGCCTGACATGATGTTAGATATGTTCAATACTAAAACCATGCATCCAAAAGCAGGAGCGAATTGTGCATGGGTGCCTTCTCCTACAGCAGCTACCTTGCATGCGATGCATTATCATCAAATAAGTGTCTCCTCAGAACAATCAGATCTATTAAAAAGAAACAGGGCAAGTCTTGATGATATTTTAACGATTCCACTATTAAAGGATGCATCATTACTTTCAGCTGAGGAAATTCAAGCTGAATTAGATAATAATGCTCAAGGAATTTTAGGTTATGTCGTTAGATGGATTGATCAAGGTATTGGATGCTCTAAAGTCCCTGACATCAATAACATAGGTCTTATGGAGGATAGAGCGACTTGTAGAATATCGAGCCAACACATGGCAAATTGGCTTCATCACGGACTATGTTCAGAAGAACAAGTTCTAGAGACTATGAAGAAAATGGCGCTAGTAGTTGATGAGCAAAATGCAGGTGACTCAGAATATGTAAACATGGCACCTAGTTTTGATGGAGTGGCCTTTAAAGCAGCATGCGACCTAGTAATCAAAGGAAGAATTCAGCCCAGTGGATATACAGAACCTATCCTTCATGAAAAAAGGCAAGAGTTTTTGACTAGTTAATGAGCAATCCGCTTGATCGCCATTTGGAATGGCTGAATCAACATTCAGAAGAGATTATTGATGCTGAAAGGCCAATTATAGATCCTCATCATCATTTATGGCCTGGAGAAACCAAGTATTTATTGGAAGATCTTTGGGCAGATACTTCATCAGGACACAATATAAAGCACACAGTATTCATTGAGTGCACTCAAGAATTTCTTACTTCTGGACCCGATCATTTAAAACCTATTGGGGAAACAATTTTTGTAAAAAAAATTGCTGATGAGGCAAAAAAAATACCATCCAAATCACAAATCTCTGGAATAGTCTCTCACGTTGATATGACGTTGGGAGAGGGTATTAACGAAGTTTTAGATTTACATTTTCTTCACGGAGAATCTTTGTTCAAAGGTATACGTCATGCAGGCGGTTGGGATCCGCATGAAAATATGAGAAATTCTCACCATAGTCCACCAAAAGATATGTACTTAAGTGATATTTTTAATCAGTCTCTGAAGATTCTGGGCGAAAAAGGTCTAGTTTTTGAAGCGTGGCAGTATCATCATCAGATTAATCAGGTTGCAGAAATTGCAGATAGAAATGAAAATCTTACAATCATTCTCAATCATTTTAGCGGACCGATAGGAATAGGACCTTACGAGGATAAGCAAGATGATATTTTTAAAATATGGCGAAAGGACATCAGAGAGCTTTCCAAAAGACCTAATGTTTTAGCAAAGCTCGGCGGCCTCGCTATGCCTGTAAATGGTTTTAAATTTCATGAGCAAGAAACGCCAGCAACATCGGACCAAATGATAGATAAACAAAGACGTTACTACTTAGAGTGTTTAGAATCTTTTGAACCATCAAGGTGTATGTTTGAAAGCAATTTCCCGGTCGACAAGCAATCTATTTCTTATCATGTCTTATGGAATTTTTTCAAGAAAATATCAGAAAATTTTAGCGAAGATGAAAAAAGCAGCTTATTTTACGATTGCGCTAAACAGGCTTATTCAATCTGATTATTACTGATTAAAGCCTTGTAATTCTGCAGCTTCTTCTCGAACAAGTTCTGGACCGCCAAGAATTTGTCTGTTCACTCCAATTCTCTTAAACCAATAATGCAAACCTAAGAGATCAGTAAATCCCATACCTCCATGAACCTCTGTTGCCTTTTTTGAAACCATTTTTGCTACCTCGGCAATATGAGATTTGGCCTGACAAGCCTGCAAGCGAGACTCATCCGGATCATGATCAAAAGAATGAGCTGCTTGCCAAAGCATTGCGTAACATGGTTCTAAATCTGCTGCCATCTCTGCACACATATGTTTTACAGCTTGAAACGATCCTATTACACGATTGAATTGTTTTCTTTCTTTTGCATAGGAAACTGCTTTCTCAATCATTGTTTCAGAGGCTCCAAGTGAGTCTGCTGATAGTATTATTCTGCCTGAATCTATTACCTTTTGAATCACAATAGGATTGTTTATAGTTTCTTGAAGAACCTCAGCCTTTACATTTTTAAGATTAAGCTCTAAATATAATCTGGTTTTATCAACGGTGGTTAGCTGAATTATTTCAAGTCCTTCTGCATTTTTATCAACGATAAACATAGTTCCACCTTTATCCGACAGAATAAAGAAATCTGCTCCGTCTCCATCTATTACAAAAAGTGCTTTACCTGATGCTATATCTTTGTTCAATTCTATGCCCGAATCTTCTCTTGCTGCGACGTATTCACTTAGTCCAACACCAAATTTAATTTCATTTGAAGCAACTTTTGAAAGGTATTTATCTTTTTGAGCATCACTGCCACCTAAGCTAAGGGCAATGGGAGCCATAACGTAAGATCCTGCAAAAGATATAGGTCCTACCCCAGCCCCCAATCCTTGTGCTATTGATACAGCAGATAATAGATCTCCACCCAGGCCGCCATAATTTTCAGGAACCAACAAACCGCTTAACCCAAGATTCATTAAGCCTGACTTGATATCATCATGAAGTTTACTGTCATCGCCATTGGCTATTTTTCGAATTTCATCGACAGATACGTTATCTGATAGATATTTCTTTACGTAATCTTGGAACTGAGTTTGTTCCTCAGATAGTCCGAAATACATTATGAAGCCTCTTGCACTTTTGGTTCCTTGGGCATTCCTAGGCCTCTTTCAGAAATAATATTTTTTTGTATTTGGTTTGTACCTCCTCCAATTATAAGACCAAGAAAATACATGTAAGTAAATTGAAATGATCCATTCTCTTTCAATCTCGGCGTTTCCTCATACAAGGTTCCAATTTCACCAAGCACATCAATTGCAAGACCTTCTAATTCATGTCTGAGCTCTGTACCAACTAATTTTTGTATCATTCCTCCTAATTTTACATTTTGACCAGGATTAATTTTTGAGGAGAGTAGTCTTAAGGAGTGAGCCTGACTAGCCATAACTTTACCTTGCACTTGCATCAGACGATCTCTATATGAAGGAATATCTATCAATCTTCTTCCATCAATAGTCTCTTCTTTCATCATGTTGATCAGGGTATTCAATCTATTCATTGTTGCATTAGGATCGGCTAAAGATCCTCGTTCATGCCCTAAAACAGAATTTGCAACTGACCAACCGTCTCCTCTCTTACCTACGATATTCTCTTCGGGAACTGTAACGTCAGTGAAAAAAACTTCATTGAATCCAGCATCAAGGGTCATATCTACTAATGGCCTGATCTCAATTCCAGGAGTATCCATAGGAATTAATATAAAGCTTATGCCTGAATGCTTTGGAGCCTGAGGTTCAGTTCTTACTAAGCAAAACATCATTTGTGAGTATTGTGCCGTGCTAGTCCAAATTTTTTGTCCATTTATTACCCAATTTCCGTCTTTAAGTTCACCTTTGGTTTGCAAGCTAGCTAAGTCTGAACCAGCGTTAGGTTCAGAATATCCCTGACACCAAATCATCTCCCCATGCAAGGTAGGTTGAATATACTGTTGTTTCTGTTCTTCGGTACCCCATTCTAAAAGGGTAGGAACTAACATATCTATTCCTTGACCACCCATACCGCCTGGAATTTTTGCTTTTGAAAATTCAGTTGCAATAATTCTGCTTTTAATTATGTCCGTTTCGCCTCCAAAGCCTCCGTATTCTTCTGGGATAGCTCTAGCAATAAAGCCTTTATCTATTAGTACTTTTTGCCAATCGGATCTTGAGATACTTTCTTTGCCGGATGAGCTATCGAAAGAAATACCTTTGTATTCCTTACAAAAATTTATAACTTCATCTCTAAAATCATCATATTCTGGTCCATATTCAAGATTCATATAAAACTCCTTTTTCTATAATTAATATTCTAATTAGATTTAACCTTTATTTGTATTATTTTTGCTTTATATTATGCGACTGCAAAAGCAATGAAAGATATTACGTATATATTAAGAATTAAATGCCCCGATGCTTATGGCATTGTTGCTAAAGTTTCGTCATCTCTGAATGATATGAATATCTTTATTATGGACTCCTCTTTTTTTAGTGATCCAGATACAAAAAATTACTTTATGAGATTAAAAATTTTCTCGAGTGAAGGGGAAATTAAATCCTCAGTTTTTTCAGATGCTTTTAACAACGCATGCAGTGATCTGAGAATGGAGTGGACTTTGGAAAAAGAATCAAAATCGCCAAATACTTTAATTTTTGTATCAAAATACGGCCATTGCTTACAAGATTTACTTTATAAGAACAGCATTAATTCATTGAGAATGAATTTGTGTGGGATTGTTTCTAATCATGAAGATATGAAATCCATAGCAAGTAATTACTCAGTTCCTTTTTTTTTCATTCCAAATAATTCACAAATTAGAAAAGAGGCTGAAGATCAAATTGAGGAGTTAATTCGTAGTAAGAAAATTGATTTAATGATTTTGGCTAGATATATGCAGATTTTTTCTGCTAATTTCTGCTCTAAGCATTCAGGTAAAGTAATTAATATTCATCACTCTTTTTTACCAAGCTTCAAAGGAGCAAAACCCTACAAACAAGCTTACGAAAAGGGAGTAAAAATAATGGGCGCAACTGCACATTACATTACGGAAGAACTAGATGCTGGCCCAATTATTGAACAAACTGTCGAGAGAGTAGATCATTCCCAGCATCCAGATGAACTTGAACTTATAGGTCAGGATATTGAGTCCATAACCCTAACAAGAGCTGTGAAAAAGCATTTGGAAGGGAAGGTTTTTATAAACGGTAAAAAAACTGTTGTCTTTGATTAATTTAAAGCTCTATCTAAATCGTTTATTAGATCATCTGCTGATTCTATCCCAACTGATAATCTAACCAGTCCATCGGTAATACCTATCTGATCTCTTATTTCTTTTGATATCGATGCATGGGTCATCAGGGCAGGGTGTTCAATTAAACTCTCAACTCCGCCGAGGCTTTCAGCAAGGGTAAAAAGAGATGTCTTTTCTAAGAAGTTTTTTGAAGCTATCAATCCATCTTTAATCTCTGCAGAAATCATGCCACCGAAAAAATCCATCTGTTTTTTTGCAACAGAATGCTGAGGATGACTTTCTAATCCAGGATAAATAACTTTCGAAATTTTAGGATGGGAATCTAGAAATTCTGCAATTTTTTTAGCATTTTCAGAATGTCTTTCCATTCTAAGGGCAAGAGTTTTAAGACTTCTTAAAGCTAAATAACTATCAAAAGGACTGCTTATAGGACCTAAGGAGTTATGAATATTTGAAATTCTTTTTGAATTATCTGTTTCAGCATCTTTCATCACCAAAACACCCATGATCACATCTGAATGGCCGCATAAGTATTTTGTTGCCGAGTGAATAACATAATCGAAACCTTTTGTGAGAGGTCTTTGTATGTAGGGCGAGCAAAAAGTATTATCAGCGACAGTTATGATATTTTTAGAACTTGCCAAGTCAGCTAGCTTTTCAAGATCTATTACTTTTAGAAGAGGATTAGTGGGAGTCTCTGCAAAAAGCATTTTTGTATTAGGCTTAATCGACGCTTCTATATTTTCATCCTTCGACATATCAACATAAGAAATTTCGACACCCTGAGAAATACTTTTAATTTCATTGAAGAGTCTTACCGTTCCGCCGTAAAGATCATCCATTGCAATGATATGATCACCGGGTTGTAATAATTCCACACAGGCTGAAATTGCAGCAACACCAGAAGAGAAGGCATGGGCCTTTTCTCCTTCTTCTAAGCTGGCAACACAAACCTCAAAGGCATGACGAGTTGGATTGGATGTTCGAGAGTAATCATATCCTTTATGTTCTCCTGGGCTCTCCTGAGCATAAGTAGAGGTGGTATAAATCGGGGGTATCACTGCTCCAGTTACCGGATCAGGATCCTGTCCAACATGAATGGCTTTTGTCTCAAAATCTAAATCTTTATTTTTCATTATAAATTCTCATTCAACCAATCTTCATTAAATGCCTTAGATAAATATTTATTTCCAGTATCACAAATCAAAGAAACTACAGTTTTATGACTTTTCTGTCTTTTGCAATAATCTACAGCAGCTTTTACTAAAGTCCCGCAAGAGGAACCGGCTAGTATACCTTCCTTTTTTAATAGGAGATTAACCATTTCAAACGCATCCTTATCTGAAACATAAATTCCCTCATCAATGACATTTAAATCTAGGTTATCTGGAATGTAATCCTCGCCTATTCCTTCTACAAGCCATTGTCCCCCAGAATATTCAAAAGCTCCTTCATTTACAGCATCTGCAACTACGGAACCTTCTGGATCAGCAACAATAATTTCAATTTCCGGATTTTGACTTTTTAAAAATCTTCCAATTCCACTGATAGTTCCTCCTGTCCCAACACCAGCAACAAATGCATCTATTTTATGATCTGTTTGGTCCCATATTTCAGGGCCAGTTGTGGTTTCGTGAACATATGGATTTGCAGGATTAGAAAACTGATTTGCAAAAAAAGAATTTGGAGTATCTTCAACTAATTTAGCTGCAACTTCAGTGTAATACTCTGGATCTCCTTTTTGAACATCTGAGCGAGTTAGAATAATCTCAATTCCCATTGCTCTCAAATGGGCTAATTTTTCTTCACTCATTTTATCTGGAATAACTAAAATCAATTTATATCCTTTAAGAATAGCAGGAAGCGCTAATCCCAAACCCGTATTCCCCGCGGTGCATTCAATAATCGTTCCACCAGGTTTTAAGAGACCATTTTCTTCAGCAGAGTTTATTATGCTTTTACCAACTCTATCCTTTATTGATCCTCCAGGGTTAAGGTTCTCTAACTTTAACAACAAGTCACATTTGCCAGTATCAATGTTGTTTACCTTGACCATAGGAGTGTTTCCTATGCTTTCTAAAATATCATTGTGCAGATTCATCTTCCTTGATAGTTTTTTTTCTATTGTATTTACTTTTATCTTTAAAAACCTTTGGTTTATTAAATTTATGGAGATTTTTTGCTACTGGATTTTTCTTAGACTTTTTGATTTCTTTAGGCACTACTTTAAGAAAGACGTTTATAAGCTTCTTCTTTAAGAAGCCAAATTCTATCTTGACCCCAAACATAAAAAGGATTTGCGTCATCATCGTCGGTTAATTTATAACTAGGCACTCCCCAGCAGTTACCTGAATACATATCATTCAGATTATCAGATAAAACTTTTTTCCATTCGTCTGAATCTAAATCAGATTCCACCTCATCCCAATTAATGTCTAATTTATTAACTATAACTTTCAATTTATCAATCTCACCTATATTTATTCCTTGATTAAAGGAAGCATCCATCAACAAAGCTATATATTCAAAACCTTTGCCAAAAGAATCGATAATTGGGAAAAGAGAATAAGCTCTTCTGGCTGGTTGACCTAGAGGAGAATATATTTTATCGATTTCTTGTGAATATCTTCTGCCTTCTCTGGCTGCATCGGAAATTATGTATTTAGCTTTATATAAAGGTATTTTCATTTCTCTCATCAGCATGGGAAGAACAGGGCGCGTAATGAGATTTAAATTATATTTAGATGCAAATTCTCTCGTTCTATCGATGCTCACGAATGTATAGGGACTGTTCAGTGATGGAAAAAAATGTAAATTAAGTTTTTTTTCAGAAGTAAAATCTTCAGGAGCATTGAACGCAGGAGAAATAATATAATCATTAAAATTTTCTTTGTTTAATTTAAGTTCGGTAAGCCTATCCTCTAAGTGATTAAGCCTATCGAGTCCCCAATAATTTTCTCCCTCATAATGAAACGCAGATCCAAAATAATATCCTGCCTTATCTCTCAACTTATTTCCTTCATTAAGGATTTTTTGAATTTCTGTGTCTGATAATTCATTTGTTGAAATATCTCCAGATAATTCACTTTTATTTCCCCAAATCACTTCAGCAAGTTCTAATGCATTGTGGATGAATTGTTCTTTATTGGTATTAATTAGCAAGGAATTCGCTTTTTTTACTAAAGAATTATTTGGGTATGTATCTTTCGAATAATGAACATTGTAGTAAGGTCCGATTCTTTTAGCATCGCTCAAACAATGAATGTCGTACATGCTTGGCTCATGAACAGTCTCTGAGACGTCATCGCCTACTAACACCGGAGTAAATTCAACATTAAATCTTTTTAAAATTTCTCCTGCATACGATGCAGTTAAGTAAGAATAGGGATCATCTACTTTATGAAAGTATAGAACTTGATGCGGACGATTCTCTTCAATTCTTTTTTCTTCGGCATTTTTTCTTTGATCAAGAAAAGCTTGCTTATCAGCAAACCCCATCATATTACGGTTGCGTACCGGAGCAGCTATGGTCGACTTATTAAAAAGATGCAAAAGGGTTTTTAACATTAAAACCTTACGTTTCCAGATTGGATGCCTTTGTATAATTCTTCGTTAATCTCTTCGTATTTGTCACCGTTTAAAAAATACACTGGATCTTGAGATTTTGTGGGATCAAAACCTAATTTTTTTAAATCTTCCTTTTGATGTTTAAAAGTACCTGTTGTTTGCATTTCTTTTGTTAAACGCAAAAAGTAAGGTTTTTGAAAACCGTTAAGATTCTTTTCCACATGATCTGCAAAAGAATTTAAATTAAAACTATCGCTGACATTCATTTGAGCCATTCCAGCTCGTCCCTCGGTATTATCAACCTGGACTCCATAAACATTTGCATCCAGAACACCTTCAGCTTTATTGACTATTGCTGCAACTTCCATTGTAGATACGTTCTCTCCTTTCCATCTAAAGGTGTCACCAACTCTATCCGCAAAAGATAACCAATTGTTTTCATGAAGAGTTAATAGATCTCCACTGTTAAAATATCTATCACCATCTTTGAAGCAATCCGTGAGAATTTTCTTTTGAGAAGCTTGTGAATCTAGGTAGCCATCAAAAGAAGCTAATTTAGAAATTTCACTTATGTAAAGGCCAGTTTCTCCGATGTTAACCTTCTCACAGAGACCCTCTGTATTTCTTATTATTTCTCCGCTTTCTAGATCACATTTTACGATCTTGTCAGCTGATCTGTGTCTGCCGATCATACCTAGTCTGCCAGCTCTATTAATGAATCCTGTTACTCCTTCAGTAGCACCATAGATTTCTCTGATTTCAGGGATCTGAAATCTTTCTTGGAATTGTTCCCAGATATCAGGTCTTAACCCATTTCCAGAAATCCTTCTTATTTTATGGCCTTTTTCTTCTGGTACTTCTTTTGAGTTTAAAAGGTATCTGCAAAGCTCACCTACATAAGGAAAAATTGTTGCTTCATATTTCTGGATATCCGACCAAAAATCTGAGGCAGAAAACTTTTCCTTGATGACAATAGCATTCCCGGCTCTTAATGAAGCTGCCCAACAATATAGAAGACCTGTAGCGTGATAGAGCGGCAAGGTATTATAGAGAATATCGCTTTGCTTGAAGTTAAAACCTAAAAATTGACCAAAATAAGTCATTCGAACAGCTCTTTCATTAGTTATCAGAGCAGCTTTGGGTAAGCCAGTTGTTCCAGATGTATACATATACATGCATGCTTCTTTAAAAGAGGTAGTTACTTCATCACAAGCAATAGAATCTTTTTCTAAGTTAGTAAAATTTTGAATGTCAGACGGGACTTGCTCTTGATCATCTATACCAACGACAATTAAATTCTGCCTTTCTTCTTCGGTGAGCGAAGAATTAAATTTCTCAAGATGAGATGCACCTATGAATATAGCTTTTGCATTTGCAACATTCAAAACATGTTTTAAACCTTCACCCTTTACCGTGGTGTTGAGCAAAGCTGCAATTGTCCCTGATTTAACAGCAGCTAAGATTAATAAAAGATATTCAATTCGGTTATCCATCAAAAGAGCAAAAGAATCTCCTTTGTTCAAGCCTAAAGACCTTATTACCCCTGAATAACAATCAATTTTATCTGAAGCTTGTTTCCAAGTGAGAACTTCATCTTTGAAAAGGAATGCTTTCTCATTTGGATATTTCTTAATATTCCATTTAACAAATGTATAAAGATTGAGAGGAGATTTTTCACCCCAATAAAGAATAAAACGCGGTAGGGCAGTTACGTAGTAATAAATATCTTCAAATATTCCATGAAATTTCCAATACAAATTCTCCATTTTCTCCCCCTTAACTGTTAATTCAACCCGCGTTTTCTAAGCAAGGAATTCACGTTTGGTTCCTCACCTCTGAATTTTTCATATTGATTCATTAAATCCACAGAGTTACCTGAACTATAAACAAAATCTTCCAGTTTTTCAGCATATTCACTGTCATACAAACCCTCCTTATCAAAGATTTCAAAAGCATGTGAATCAAGAACCTCGGACCACATGTAACTGTAGTATCCAGCAGCATAACCTCCAGCAAAAATATGACCAAAATAGGTACTTCCATATCTGCTATCTATTTCAACTGGCTTGCCTATTTCTTTGAAAAGAGTTTGTTCAAATTTTTCTGTGTTCTCAACGGGTGATTCTATTGTATGCCACGCAAGATCCAGCATTGAAGCTATCATGTATTCAGTGGTAGCAAATCCTTGATTAAAAGTTCCTGCAGCTGACATTTTTTCTAATAATTTTTTTGGAATAGGTTTTCCGGTTTCAAAATGTTTTGCAAACTCAGCTAAAAAATCAGAATGTCTTATCCAGTTTTCCATAAGTTGAGATGGAAACTCGACATAATCTCTTGTCACACTTGTTCCGGATAAGTAAGGGTAATCCACATCTGAAAGTAGACCATGCAAAGCATGACCAAATTCGTGAAAAAGAGTTTCAGCATGCTCAAATGTCAAAAAAGCTTTTTCACCGTCATTTGGTTTCGCAAAATTACAGACATTCAACACTATAGGCCTAACTCTTCCATCGAAATTACTTTGATCCCTAAAAGTATTCATCCAAGCTCCGCCTTGCTTAGATGGTCTGGCAAAATAATCCGTTAGAAAAACCCCTAAATGTTTACCATTTTTATCAAGTACTTCAAAGGTATCAACGTCTGAATGATATTTAGGAATATCATTTTTCTGAACAAACTTTATACCAAATAGCCTGTTGGCGAGCTCAAAGGCAGAATTTCTGATTGAATCCATCTCAAGATAAGGTTGAACTTCTGCTGAATCAAAGTCATATTTTCTTTTTCTTACTTTTTCAGAGTAGTGCATCCAATCCCATGCTCGAAGAGCAAAATTATTACCTTCCTCTTGAATAAGTTCTTGCATATCATCTATCTCTTGTTGAGCCATCGCTTTGGCAGGCTCCCACACTTGATTAAGAAGAGCATTTACACCGTTTGAAGATTTTGCCATGGTTTTTTGCAATGAAAGTTCCGCGTGGTTTGTAAAACCCATCAGTTGAGCTTTCTCTAACCTTAAATTAGCCATTCTTCGGACGATATCTTCATTATTAAACTCATTAGGGTTTTTTCCTCGGTTTATGTACATCTTATAAAGCTGCTCACGTAAATCTCTATTTGTAGAGCTTGTTAAGAAGGGATACATGCTAATTCTTGTTGGATTAAAAACCCAGCCGGTTGAATAACCTTTATTTTCAGCTAGACGTTTTGCTTGATCTTTGATTTCAGCTGTTAAACCGCTAAGATCCTTTTCATCGTTTATCAATAATTCAGAATTGTTGGTATCTTTTAAAACATTCTGATCAAACTTTATAGAGAGCTCAGTTAGTGTTTTATTTATTTCAATAAACCTCTCTTTACTCTCTTGGGATAGGTTTGCACCATTCATTTCAAAGTTTCTTATCATCTCATCAGTTAATCTTTGTTGCTCCGAGTTTAATGAAGGGTATTCATTTTCTTTGATAGATTTAAGTCTTTGAAATATTTCTTGATTAAGAAATAGCGAATCTCTGTGAGCAGAAAGTTTGGGGCCAATCTTTTCGGATAATTTATCTAAGTCATCGTTAGTATCGGTCGACAATAAATTATAAAAAACAATTGTAACTTTGGTTAACAGCTTTCCCGATCTTTCAAGTTCAGCAATCGTATTTTCAAAGGATGGTTTTTCATCGCTATTTGAAATTTTTTTTATTTCCTTATTATGAGCTTTAATACCTTCATCAAAAGCTGGCAAATAATGGTCTATTTTTATTGCTTTGAAATTAGGTACTTGGAACTCATTTTTATAATCTTCATAGAATGGATTCAACATCTCATTTTCCTCCGTACAACTTAAAATTAGAAATGAAATAAGAAATATGTAACTTATTTTAAACACAATATTTATTTTTTAAATATCGCTTTAACCTTATTGGATATAAACTTTTTTTTGTCTGAATTCTTTAAAGATGCTTTTGCATAGTAAGTCATATGATTATTTTCAGATGGAAAAGATGTATCCGAAAAATAAACTAAACATCCATCAGGATTTGGTGGGCAATCAAATGTTTTCCATTTTTCAGCTTCGCCTTGATCGCCTTTTGATCGATAAATATCAACAAAAATAGTTACATCTTCAGAAAGATTCACTTCTGAAGAATTACTCACGGATAGTTGCAGTCGAGGTGTTTTAGAAAGTGAATACTCATTTAGTTGCAGAAAGGCATCATTTTCTGATTCTTGAATCAATAAATTGAGGTCCAAATTATATTTTTCATCAAATATTCCAATCTGACTAAAGACTAAAGTTATAACAACCAAAGCTAACGCTAGATAAGGAGCTTTATTCTCAAAATTCATTTCTTCAATTTATCCCACACTGCAAATGGAGTATATATCAATGCAAAGATTAAAAATGCAAGAAGAACAAAAATTGGTATTTGAGCTGGTGGATCTGGAAGAAAATCAGCAATTGAAGCTGCATCAGGCCTTGCCATGAGGTACCAATAATTTGCAGGCTCACCCTCAGCTAAATAATTTATAAAACTATTTATAGAGTAAACAACTGGGGATAAGAAAACAGTAATGAAAAAGATTTTTATGAAGGTTTTAAAGTAAGGTCTCACCTTGTATACAATTAAAGAAAAGAATATTCCTAACCACATTAATCCGTGACCAAAGAAAAAAAGAATGAAATTTGGATCAGGAAAGGTAAATCTGATATCTGGTTGTGTATTGGCAATCAATCCGCCTGCGATGCCCCAAAAAAATGATATTTCAAAAAAAATCTTTTTTCTAGAAATTAAAAAAATGGCAGCACAAATTGCTGATAAGTGACAAAAATGAAGAGGTAATATTTTTAGTATCGAGAAATAATCTGGATAAAGTGCGGGATAATATATTGGCTTAGAAAATTCATTTAGCAGAATCAATAATGCTAATGAGGTAGAAATTACATTTTGAGTTTTTTCTTTCAAGGTTAGAACAAAATAGGGAATAATGATTATCGAAGTAAATATCAAACCCAGAGCTATCAAGTGATCAGATCCAAATATTATGAAAGGCTCATTTGTAAACATGTTTAAATCTTATTTCAAAGGCAGATATTTATTCTATATCTTTTTATCTTTTTTACTTATTTCTTGTTCTGAAAATAAGATTGAAAACAAAATAAGTTGGCAAGGCAATTCTTTTTATGTAAGTAGAGAAAACGATGAATATAAAATTGATTATTCTGTAACTATAAATAAAACTTCTGCAGAAATTGGCACAGAGTTAAATATCTTTTCCTTTCCTGAAGGAAAAATTATTGATAGTTTTTTTATTGAATTAATTGAAAAGGAAGTAAGAGTTGATGGAGTTGAGTTTTGTAGGATCTGGGGGAATTCAGAGAAAACTAAATCTATGAACTACATTGTCGTTAATGACTGTCTTTATTAGGATCCGCTGATTCCATAAAGTCAGCAAATTGCGTTTGCAATCTTTGCATACCGGAAATCCATCTATCTCGATCATTCCCTTTTCTAGCCACATACTCAAGAACCTCTTTATGTGGGGCTGCTAAAAATCTTTCATTAATTATCGCATCCAAAACTTCAGCAGCACATTCTTCAGGTTCAATCATCCCGTCAACTCCTGCAACACCAGGTCCATTAGCAGTCATAGCAGTTCTTACCGCTTGAGGACATAAACAGGTAACGCCAATTCCATTTGAACCGTATGTAATTTTGAGCCACTCAGCAAAAGAAACGGCAGCTGCTTTTGTAACGGAATAGGGTGCAGCCCCGATTTGAGTTAAAAGTCCTGCTGCAGATGCAGTATTCATGAAATAACCAGATTCCCGTTTAAGCATGTTTGGCAAACAATACTTGGCAGCATGAATATGTGACATAACATTTATGTCCCAGATAGTTTGCCAACCCTGAGAAGTGGTATCGAGGAGGCCAAACTCTCCTCCAATACCTGCATTTGAACAAAATATATCTATATCATTCTCTTTATTAACTTTTTCAATGAGATCTTTTATTTCTGATTCATTTGATACGTCTGTTCTTATTGCAATACCTTCCATTAAATCAGCTGTTTCTGTTAGACCATCTTCATTCAGATCTGCAATATAGACTTTATCTGCTTTAGCGTTTCTAAAAGCTTGAGCGAGAGCTCTTCCTATTCCGCTGGCAGCCCCCGTGACAACAACAACTTTATTTTCAATATCCATTTTAATTTCCTATGCTGCTTACTGCTTCTTCCCTTAGTTGTTTTTTTGCAATTTTTCCAGAAGCAATTCTTGGGAGTTTTTCTGTTTGAAATTGCATAAATTCTGGAATTTTAAACTTAGCTAATTTTGAAGCTAAAAAACCTGACAATTCAACCTCGTCAATCATTTGATCTTCTCTGCACGATACAACGGTGGCAAGCTTTTCGCCGAGTCTCGCATCCGGAATCCCAAAGACAGATGCTTCGAGAACAGATGGGTGTTCGGTTATGGCTGCTTCAACTTCAAGGCAGGCAATATTTTCTCCACCTCTGATAACAATATCCTTCTTTCGATCTTTTATGTACAGAAAACCATCACTATCAAGTAGACCTAAATCTCCTGACTTAAACCAACCTTCATCGTCTAAAACCTCATCCGTAGCATCCTGATTTTTCCAATAACTTTTGAAGTTACATGCTCCTCTAATGCAAACTTCTCCAATTTCATCTGTTTTGAGGTCATTTCCATCATCATCAATAATTTTAAGATCTATTAATTTTGGAATAGCAAAGCCTGTGCTCGAGGGTTTCTCCAAATATAAATCCCCGGCGTTATTAGCTGCTAATGCATTTGTTTCTGTAAGACCATAACCAATTCCCGGAGAAGTATCTTTAAAGTTTTCTCTCATTTCTTTTACTTGTTCGGGAGGTCGGGCAGCTCCACCACCGTTTAAACCTTTTAAAGACGATATGTCTCTTGGATTCTTTTTTTGAGCCTCGACCAGCTCATATGACATGGTTGGGACTCCAGTAAAATCTGAAATTTTTTCTCTTTCTATTAAATCTAGTGCTACTTCAGGATCCCATTTATGCATTAGGACTGTCTTTCTTCCAACAGGGATTGATAACAAAAATATAGCATGGCAACCAGTTACATGAAACAACGGAACGCTAACAAGCACAGCAGTTTGATTTTGCTCATTCAAGATTTCAGGGTTTTCTTCATCTGTGGTTTCTTTTAATAAAGTTTGAAGGGCTATCCAATAAAATGGCGCGAACATCACACCTCTGTGAGAAGACACAACACCTTTTGGATGACCAGTACTACCAGATGTGTACATAATTGATGCATCATCATCTGGATCTACATCAATTTGTTTATCAAGAGTGTTATTTTGATTTTCAATAACTTTATAAAAATCTATTTCAGAATGATCTGGATTTTCAGATCTTACTGCAATTCTTTTAATATCAGGACATTTGTCTCCAAGTCTTTCTAAGCGTTCTTGATCAGCAATAAAGACCTTTGATTCACTATTATTTAATCCATATTCGAGTTCATCACCTTGCCACCATGAATTTAAGGGAACGGCAACTGCTCCAATAGATGTTACTGCCATGTAAGTGAACATCCATTCCGGATAATTACGCATAGAAAAAGCAACCTTATCTCCTTTTTCAATACCATAGATATTCTGAAGAGAGTTAGCTAATCGATAACACCTCGAAAGAGTTTCACTGTAAGAAATTTGTTGATCTTCAAAAACAACATGAGTCCACTCGCCATGAATTAAACCAAGTTGATAATATCCTAGTAAATTTTCTGGAGATTCTGAAAAAACGTAATATTCATTCCCTCTTATTGCCTCTTTATGAACCGAGAGGAGTCCTTCAGAAGAAATTTTTTCAAACGTCTCTAATCTTTTTTGAGGATCAATTAGATCCAACTGGCCAGCCATAATTTATTTACCTGTGAAATTCGCTGGTCTTTTTTCCATGAAATGTTTGACTCCTTCTTTGAAATCATCAGACCCGAAGCTTTCAACCATCTTTTTAAATGCTTTTTGAATATGGTCATCAAATGATTCTTCCAGAGACGCATACATTTGCTCTTTCATAATTTTCACAGATCTTGGAGAAACATTCTTTGCTAGATCTTCAGCGTAAGCAATAACTTCATCCATAAATGTATCAGCTGGAATAGCTTTATTTACGAGACCGATTCTTTCAGCTTCTTTCCCATCAAACTTTCGTGCAGAGAAAAGAAGATCATTAGCATGAGATAAACCAATTATCCTACTCAGCATCCAGCCAACGCCCCATTCAGCAATCAAACCTCTCTTAGAGAAAGCTGTTGAAAATACTGCAGTCTCAGATGCAAATCTGATATCACAGTAAAGAGATAGGATAAAACCAACCCCTGCAGCAGGACCATTAATAGCTGCTATAACCGGTTTATCTAAATTACGCACATAACTGAATCCCTTCCAAGGCTCATCATCTTTGGATTGTTCAGAGGAATCTGATTTTCCTTCAGAGGTATTAGCAAGACCGTCCATGTCAGCACCTGCAGTAAATCCTCTCCCTTCTCCGGTAAGAACGATTACTTTAATGGAATCATCCGCACATGCCTGATCTAAGATCTCCTTGAGTCTTGCACTGAGAGCAGGGGTGATTGCATTTAATCTTTCCGGTCTATTTAATTTAACCAGTCCAACACCATTTTTTAAATCTTCATATAAAACTAAATCTTTATTACTCATAACTATACTGTTGTGCCTCCATCGACGACAATTGTGTGACCATTTACATAACTACCTGCTGCAGATGCAAGAAATACAGCAGCTCCTCCAAGCTCATCAGGCTCACCAATTCTATTTTGTGGTGTGCCGGTTAAAGCTGATTTTAAAATTTCAGGGTTTTCCCACAAAGCTCTTGCAAAATCAGTTTTGATTAAACCAGGAGCAATGCAATTTGTTCTGACATTGAATTTACCAAATTCAGATGCATAATTTTTAACAAGCATAATGTCTGCAGCTTTGGAGACATTGTAAGCTCCTATCACCTGACTTGCTCTCATGCCTCCTATAGAAGAAACAATAATAATATTTCCATCTTCTCTTTCTACCATCTCAGGAATCACCATTTGACATAAATTATGATTACTTTTGATGTTGTTATTCATTATTTTTTCAAATGCTTCATCTGGGATATCTTTAATAGAGCCAAAGAAAGGATTGGTTGCTGCATTACACACCAAAATATCAATCTGCCCCAATTGAATTCTGGTTTCTTCTATTAACATCTCTAGAGCTGCTTTATCAGAAATGTTGCAAGGAATGACAATTGCTTTTCCAGGACCATCTTTACAAGCCTCATTAATTTCATCAGCGGTTTCTTGACACACATCAGCTTTTCTACTGGAAACTACTACTTCGGCTCCGTGAAGTGCCATAGCTTTGGCAATGGATTTGCCGATACCTTTTGAAGAGCCTGTGATAATGGCTTTTTTACCTGTTAAATCAAATAACTTGCTCATTTACTTACCTTTCCAGTTAGGAAGTCTTTTTTCTGAAAATGCTACAGGGCCTTCAATAAAATCTTCACTACCAAACAATTCTTTGACAGCAGAATAGTGGGTTTGCATGGATTTTTCTAGATCGGGTTCGTTGAAATTTTCATAAGCAACTTGTTTTGTCGCCCTAATTGACATTGGTGAACATTCTTCAATTTGTTTTGCCCAAGCTTTTGCTGCGCTTAATAAATTTTCTGGTTCCACAACTTCATTTACAAAGCCTAAGCTTTTGCCTTCTTCAGCAGATACATGTCTACCAGTTAGCATCATGCCCAATGCATTTTTCATACCGATTTGTCTTGGAAGTCTTTGCATGCCTCCAGCAAGTGCTGCCAAACCAACTTTAGGTTCAGGTAAAGCAAATTTTGCATTAGTAGATGCGACAATCAAATCGCAAGCTAATGCTATTTCAAATCCGCCACCCATCGATACCCCATTCACAGCAGCGATCAAGGGCTTAGTTAGATTGAATCTAGAAGTTAAACCAGCAAAACCTGAAGAAGCCATATTAATATCCATCTTGCCTCCAGCTTCAGCTTGAAACTTAAGATCGTTTCCAGCAGAAAAAGCACGATCACCTTCACCAGTTATGATACCAACCCAAAGATTTTCGTCTTTATCAAACTCATTCCAAACTTCATCAAATTCTGCATGAGCGGGGGGATGCAAAGCATTCATCCTTTCAGGTCTATTTATCGTGACAGTCAAAATATGACCATCTATATCGGTTTTTAAAAATTCATAATCTGTTTTCATAAAATCTCCCTACTTTTAATCTATGAATTATATTAAGGAATAGTTTTAAATGAGTAAAGGCGTTCAAAAAAATTCTAAAAATAAATTGAGGTTAAATATTGGCATGTTAAATTTATGTTTCTAAAAAGGAAATATTATGGATATTAAAAATAAAGTAGCTCTTATAACGGGAGGGGCATCAGGTCTAGGATTTGCATCGGCTCAAAAGCTAATTGCTGCGGGTGCAAAAATAATGGTTATGGATCTTAACGAAGATAATGCAAAGAAAGCATGCTCAGAATTAGATGGTGAAACTGATTATGCTGTTGCTAATGTAGCTGAAGAAGCCAGCGTTCAAGAAGCTATCAACAAAACAATAGAGAAGTTTGGAAAAATAGATATTGTTTTGAATTGTGCAGGTATTGGAAGCGCTAGTAAAACAGTTGGAAAGGATGGAGCACATCCTTTGGATTATTTTAAAATAGTCTTGGATGTGAATCTTGTGGGTACTTTTAATGTATTGAGACTTGCTGCAGTTGAGATGGGCAAAAATGAACCAGAAAAAGATAATGAGTGTGGTGTAATAATTAATACAGCATCTGTTGCAGCTTACGATGGACAGATTGGACAGGCAGCATACAGTGCCAGTAAAGCTGGAGTGGTAGGGATGACTCTCCCCATCGCTCGTGATTTAGGAAGAATGGGTATAAGGATTAATACAATTGCGCCGGGTATTTTTGATACACCTATGATGGCTATGGCTTCCGATGAAGTGAGAAAACCTTTAATCGAAATGACTCAATTTCCAAAAAGATTAGGAAATCCTGATGAGTACGCATTATTAGCCATGCAGATAATTGAAAATCCTTACCTTAACGGAGAAACAATCAGACTTGATGGCGGCATAAGGATGCAACCAAAGTAAAAAAAATTTTCGAAGGAGCAGAAAATGAAGTTAGTAAATTTTTTATCTAAGGGTGAAAAAAATATAGGAGCATTGCTGGGCGATGGTGTTTGTTCATTCAAATCAATCTCAGATAAATACTCAATGTCCATGGTTGAGTTTATTCAGCAGATAGATGATCTTTCAACAGAAGTATCAGATTTTATTAATTCCAGTCCAGAAGTAATCCCTTTGTCTGAAATTGAGTTTCTTCCTGTAATAGATCGACCTGGAAAAGTCTTGGCAGTAGGGTTGAACTACAAAGATCACGCAAAGGAGACAGGCATGGATGTCCCCGAAGTTCCAATGATATTCACAAAGCAATCTACTTCTGTTCTGGGCCATTATGGTGAAATTCACAAACCAAAAGTTTCTGATGCGGTTGATTACGAGGGAGAAATGGCCTTCGTGATTGGTAAAAAATGCAGACACGTAAGCAAAGAGGATGCCCTTGATGTTATCGCTGGCGTAACGATTTGTAACGATGTTAGTGTCAGAGATTGGCAAATTGCATCTCCAACTTTTACCATGGGCAAAAGTTTTGATACCCATTGCCCGATCGGACCTTACATTACAACTATGGATGAAATATCCGATATCCATAATTTGAAAATCAAAACATTCGTAAACGATGAACTTAGGCAAGATTCATGTACCGATCAATTAATTTTTGACTGTTTTGATTTAATTGAGCACATCACTAAGGCTTTCACTCTGGAACCTGGAGACATAATAGCTACAGGAACTTCCAGTGGGGTCGGTGTAATTTTAGGAAAGTATTTAGTTCCTGACGACATCGTGAGAATTGAACTTGAACAAGTAGGAACTCTTGAGAATAAAGTAATCCTCGAACCATAATTTGAAATTATATTTTTTGCGGCATGCCAAATCATCTTGGGATGATCTTTATGTTGATGATTTTAAAAGACCCTTATCTGAAAGAGGTTTAAAAAACTCTGAAATGCTGAATGCATTTTTAAAATCTAAAAAAGTTTCTTTTGATAAAGTTTATTCAAGTTCTTCTGTTAGGACTGAAATCACTTGTTCGGTGGTCTTAGAAGGCATTTTTGAATTCGAAAAGGTAAGTTTTCTGGACGATTTTTATCATGCATCAGCTGAATATCTAAAAAATTTTCTTCTAGATAAAACACTTCAAGAATCAGTATTAATTGTTGGACATAATCCTGGGCTAAGCGATCTTGTGAGTTACCTTTCAAAAAGAGACATTTATTTGAGAACTTGTGATCTTGTTTGCCTTGAATCAAAACAAAGTGATTCAACATTGGTATTCAATTTAAATTGGTTTTGGAATCCAAAGAAAGGGTTTATTGAAAATTAAAATCTTTGTATTCTGCTGAAGCAATCTGCCTCGTGTTGTCAGCATCTGTAATGACTCCCCAACCCCAAATTTTTTTAATATCAATGTTGAGATATTTTTTAAAGTCTTCAATAAGATTAATTTTCTCTTCTTTCCATATATCGACTCCATCTTGGCTATCTCTAAGCGCTATGTTGATTTGTTTTGAGTTCCATGGATTTACCCAGACCGTTCCTTTCTCAACTGAGTCTGTCCAAACATAATTAAGACATCTTTTCTGTGTAGGGAGTATTCCGTCTGATTTACAAAAAATGATTCTAGCTGCAAAGTCGTGACTTCTTCTCAAGCGTTCATTGGCTTCGAGAGGAATTAGGATCTTCCAGCGCCATGAAGCCGTATTTTTTCTTACTACATTAAAGGTATCAGTTGTTACAAATACACTGTTACCTGAATTAGTATAACTCCGCACATGGTTGTCGCTGATTACTTCATATTCAGTAGTTCCTCCAATGATGCTTCTGGAATAAAAATCATTGAAATCAGGGTAGGTCATTGCAAACGGTGCAATCAGAAAAGAAAAAACCAAAAATAATTTACGCAGAAATGTGACCATGATGTGATAAATATATAGCTTTATTGTGATAATTGAATAATTCTATTGAATAAGAAAATTTTGGCTAGTATTCTACTGATCCATAACCAACATGGAACCAACCGTAAAACATTTTAAATCTATCTTTTTATCGGATATTCATTTAGGTACTAAAGGCTGCCAATCTGAAAGACTTTTAGACTTTCTCTATAAACACTCCTGCGACAAACTTTACCTTGTGGGTGACATCATTGATGGCTGGAAGTTAGAGCAAAGAATTTACTGGCCCCAAGAACACACCAACGTCATAAGAAAGTTTTTATCGTTCGCAAAAAACGGTACAGAAGTCTTTTACGTCACTGGCAATCATGATGAATTTTTACGATCTTTTAGTCCTTTGAATTTAGGTAACATAAAAATGGTCGATAAGGTCGAACACATCACAAATAACGGAAGAAAAATTTTGGTTGTGCATGGAGATGAGTTTGATTTAGTGACACGGCACAGTAAATGGGTATCTGTTTTTGGCAGTTGGGTTTATGAATTTTTAATATCTATGAATACCGTTATTAATTTTGTCAGACGGATTTTTGGTGTAAAAAATTATTGGTCTTTTTCAGCCTATATTAAGTACAAAGTTAAAAACGCAGTCAATTTCATCAGCAAATACGAGACAACGCTTGTCAACGTCTGTAAGAAAAAATCATACGATGGAGTCATTTGCGGTCACATTCATCATGCAGCAATAGAAGATTACGAGGGGATTACCTATCACAACTGTGGTGATTGGGTTGAATCTTGCACTGCATTAGTTGAAGACCATAACGGGAACATCTCTCTAGTTGATTACTCCAAAGAAAATCTCACCATAAACTTAAAAAGAATACTTACTGCTGAAAAAGCAGCATGAAAATCCTCATAGCCACAGATGCTTGGACCCCCCAAGTTAATGGCGTTGTGACAACTCTTACGTCGTTGGTTGCCAATCTTTCAGAGGATCATGAAGTGAAAATAATTGAACCTAGTCAATTCAAGTCTTTCCCTATTCCTGTTTACCCTGAGATAAGAGCATCCCTTGATGTATTTAATGCCAAATCAATTTTGAAATCTTTTAAACCTGATGCAATTCATATATCCACAGAAGGACCCATCGGTATTTATTTAAGAAATTATTTGGTAAGAAAAAAAATACCTTTCACAACTGCTGTACATACAAAATTTCCTGATTATCTTAAAGACTTAATGGGACTACCAACTTCCATTACCAATGAATTCCTTAAATGGTTTCACTCTGGAGCTCAAAAAACTCTCGTCAATACTCCATCTCATAAAAAAGAGTTAGCACAAATTGGACTTAAAAATTTGAAATTATGGAAAAGAGCTGTAGATCAAAATGTTTTTATGCCAATGCTAGGGAGTAATGAAAAATCTTATTATTTGTACGTGGGCAGAGTTTCGAAGGAGAAAAATTTAGAAGCTTTTTTTGACCTGGATCTTGAATTTCCAAAGTTTATCGTAGGTGAGGGCCCTCAATTTAAAGAATATAAAAGAAAATATCCTTTGATCAATTTTTTGGGTTACAAATACGGAAAAGAGTTAGCTGAAATTTATAGCAAGGCGAGAGTGATGGTATTTCCATCATTAACTGATACTTTTGGATTGGTAATGTTAGAAGCTAATGCATGCGGAACACCAGTTGCAGGTTATCCCGTAACCGGTCCAATTGATGTTATCTCTCAAGGTAAAAACGGTTTTTACGCTGAGGATTTAAAAGCAGCAGTTGAGAAAGCCGAAAAAATTAATCCTGAAGATTGTGTATGCTTTGCAAATCAATTTTCTTGGGAACAGGTTACAAAAGACTTTATAAACACTTTGATCAGAATATGAATTTTTTTTTATTCAATAAACCTTTAAAAAATAGGATAATTCAATCATGAGTAAACACGTCCTGCTCGTCGAAGACGAACCAGACTTAAATGAAACAATTTCATTTAATCTAGATTCTGAAGGTTATGAAGTCACATCAACCTTTAATGGTAAAGATGCCATGAATGCCGTAGAAAAGAAAAAACCTGATTTGATTTTACTTGATTTAATGTTGCCGGACATGTCAGGTCTAGAAATATGCAGGGAATTGAGGTCTTCCAAAAAAACAAAAAAAATACCTATCATGATGGTTACCGCTAAAGGAGAAGAAGTTGATCGCATAGTTGGCTTTGAGCTAGGAGCAGATGATTACATTGTAAAACCCTTCAGCATTAGAGAGTTCATGTTGAGAGTTTCAGCAATGCTCAAAAGAACAGACAATAAATCAGATGCAGATGAAGATTTAATAACAATTAATTCTCTGGAAATTGATCTTGCTGCCCACAGAGTCAAACTCGATGACAAAGAAATTCCATTAACAGCTAAGGAGTTTGCTTTACTTCAGTATTTAGCCGAAAGAATGGGTAGAGTGCAGACTCGAGATGCACTGTTGGATGATGTTTGGGGATATAACTCAGAAGTGACCACCAGAACAGTCGATACTCACGTGAAAAGACTTAGGTCAAAATTAAAACATGTTGGCAACAACATCGAAACCGTAAGGGGTGTTGGGTATCGGTTTAACTCTCCATCTTAAAATGATTTTCCTTCATGTCCGTAAGAGCTAAAATTTTTCTCATTACATTTAGTTTGCTGGCTTTAGCGACTGGCGGAGGAGGACTCTTTATTCAATATCAGTTAACCGGATATCTGAATGATGATGTCAATTCAAATCTTGAAAATCATGCAAAAATTGCCCAAAAACTCTTTATCGATGCCGGATTGAACGTTACTAATGCTGATGTTCTAGCTGATGATTTGGGAGAGGCTTCTGGCCTCAGAGTCACCATTATTTCTCAAGATGGCACTGTATACGGCGACTCTGACGTTTTGAAACTAGATCTTGATGCTGTTGAAAATCATTCAACTAGACCTGAGATCATGTTGGCAAAAAATAATGAATCTGGGTTATCGCAAAGATTTTCAAATACTTTGAATACCGATATGAGGTATTTAGCGGTAAGAATTCCATTCAATGGAGAAAACGGTTTTGTTCGAATTGCTTCTCCATTGTCAGAAATTAATAGGGCTCTAGCTCAAGTACGGTACATAGTATTACTGGCCGTTCTCGTTGGATTTATTTTTGCAATTTTTGTCAGTTACTTTTCTTCCAATATCATTCTTGGTTATTTGAAAGAATTTATTAGCGATGCTGAAGATTCAATTAACGATGCCTCGGGTAATCTTAGTTCTAAGACCGAACTTGGAAGTGAACCTTACACTGTTGAGTCTGCGCAACAGGACTTAAAAAAAGACCTTCAAATTCTCGCTAAACAACGAAAACAATTTAGTTCCGTATTAGAAAAAATGGGTCAAGGGGTTTTACTTCTCAACAAGTCGAATGAAGTTTTGTTTTATAACAGAACAATAAAAGATGATTTCTGGCCAGAGCTTGAGGTTGGTACTAAATTTTTTAACAATATCAGTTATCCAGCGCTTAAAAAATTTTTAAAGAAAGCCTGGGAAAAAAATGAATTAGCAATAGAAATCAACGGTCCTAAATCAATAAACTCATCCTATTTAATATCTGCCAGAAGAGATAAAACCAAAGATGAAATGCTGGTTGTGTTTAACGATATCTCTAAGCTTCGACAGCTAGAAAAAATGAAAGAAGACTTCATAGGAAATGTATCCCATGAATTAAGGACTCCAATATCCGTGATAAGAGCAAATGCTGAAACTTTAATACACGGAAAATTCATTGATGATCCAAATGCAATTGGTTTCACTGAAGCAATTTTGACTCAATCGGAAAATATGACTGAAACCGTATCTGAACTTTTGAAACTCAGCTCGATTGAAGCAGGAGAATATGACTTGAATATGGAAAATCATAGATTGAGTAATTTGATTAACCAAATTGTTAAAGCTCATCAAGATCAAGCCAAATTAAGAAATATTTCCTTAAACGTACAATTACAAGAAGATATTGATATTGTTGTTGATGCGTCTGCATTTTCAATTATTCTTAGTAACTTTGTTACCAATGCTCTTAAACACTCACCATCAAATTCTGAAATTCTTATAAAAAATGATCTAGAAGACGACTTTTTGACTACTTTAAGCGTCATAGATAATGGGAAAGGCATTCCAAAAAAATACAGAGACAGAGTCTTTGAGAGATTTTTTAGAGTTGACAAGGGAAGGGCAAAGCATTCTGGAGGAACAGGTCTTGGTTTGGCTATCTCAAAACATTTAGCCAGATTAATGGGTTATGAAGTTGGTATGAAACCTAGTAAACCTAACGGAAGTAGATTTTGGATTTCCGTGAATTATGCTTCTTTAGAGGAAGAAAAATCGTTAACTCCTGAATTAGTGTAGTTTTCATTGATATATCTCTGAATAAGAGCATCAGAGATACTCCACGGCGCAGCTCTGAGGCTAGCCTTGTCCAAAATATCCATAATTCTTAAAAAAATTTTTCCAGCTGATTCAATTATGTCTGCTCTATCCGATGAAAAATTATACTTCTCAATCTTTTCTTTTTTGCTTAATTTAACTAATGAAAGCAAACATGCATTCAATGATTTCTTAGATACTGAATTATTCACATCGTCATTAATAACGGAAATTAGGGATCTCACGTTACCCCCAACACCAACAATATTCCTGATATTACCAAGAGAAGCTAAAAAAGCTTCTAGATCTTGCCACTCAGATAAATGATCTTTTTCTAAATAAATTCTGACAGCCCCTAGGTTAACTGACTTGAACATAACTTTTGAACAGTTTTTATAGAATAACTCCGTGCTGCCTCCTCCCACATCAACAAATAAATAACTACCATCCGTTGGGAATGAATTGGATAAATCATTTAAAAGCTGAGCTTCTTGATCACCCGAAAGAAGATGAATGTTTAGGTTTAGTTTGGCATTGAGATGCTGACAAACTTCACTCCCATTTGATGCTGATCGCATTGCAGAGGTAGCAAAACCTCCAATTAATTTAATTTTCTTTGAATCCAAGTTAGAAACTAAATCTTTCAAAGATTCAGTTAATTTATTAATGGTTTTTTTTCTAATTTTTCCCTTTCTGAAGGCATCTGTGCCTAATCTGATAGGAATTCGTTTATAAGTTTCTAATTCTTTTGAATAACTTTGATTGTCATCAGCAATGATTCTAAATTGCTTATACTTGATTGCATTTGAACCTATATCTATGCATCCAATTTGGCGTATTTTTTTAGGTTTCATCAGCGAATGAATTCAAAACCTTAAATTGATCGTAGGATAAATTTTCAAAAAGCACACCATTGATTTTAAGATTATAGATATTCATTCCCTCAGACCAGGCCTTTGGTTTTGGTATATTTTTTTCAGGGTAATCAAACTTTTCTAAGATGTATCTAAGAGAGTTTAGAGCTGCAACCATCTTCGTATTTGCGTTAATGATCACCCAAGGCGACTCTTCATGAGATGTGCTTGAAAACATTTGATCTTTGTAAAAAGTGAAAGCATCCCATCTGTCAGCAACCTTCAGATCATTCTCACTGAATTTCCAAAAAACCAGAGGGCTATTTCTTCTTTTTTCAAACCTTTTCTTTTGTATATTTTTTTCAACCGAAAGATATATCTTCACAATTTCTGTTCCTTTGTCTAAAAGCTCCTTCTCCCATGGAATTACTTTTTTCATAAAATTTTTGTACTGTCTTTGGGTGCAGTAATTCATGGTTATTTCTGTGAGAGCTCTTGTGTACCAAGATCTATCAAAAAAAACTATTTCCCCGGTTTCGGGCATATGTTTCTCATATCTTGAGAACCAATGGGTTGATTCCCATTTCGTAGGTATACCTAGTTTTACGAGCTTTACGTGTTCCGGAATCAGATATTTACTTAACACAGAGATGCTTCCAGTTTTGCCAGCCGTGTCTCTTCCTTCGAAGACTATTGCTATTTTCTTTTTTTCTTCAATAATCCATTTTTGCAACTTGAGAAACTCTGCTTGCAGTCTTCTTAATTCTCTGCGGTAAAGATCTGGATTGATCTGAGAATATTCTGCAATATCGTATTCAAACATTTTTCTATTTTTGAACTATTTAAAGAAGATTGTGTGAAATTTTATTAAATCATCTTAAAAAGTTTAACTAAAGTCTTTATTTCGTATATTGTGTTTGCTTAATTCATAAATTCAATGGCATTCGTTGGAATAGAAACAGAAATTATTATCTTGGCCTGTGTTTTTGGCTTCATCATGGCATGGGGAATTGGAGCGAATGACGTTGCAAATGCTTTTGGCACATCGGTTGGATCAGGGGCTATTTCTTTAAAAACCGCACTGTTGATTGCATGCATTTTTGAATTTGCAGGCGCTTTTCTAGCTGGCGGAGAAGTCACCGATACCATAAGAAAAGGAATTATTGACTCTGATCAATTTACCAGTAATTCAGATGTTTTAGTTTTTGGAATGATGTCTGCACTTTTATCAGCGGGAATTTGGTTATTCGTAGCATCGGCATTAGGTTGGCCGGTATCAACCACTCACTCAATCATTGGAGCCATCATTGGATTCACCATTGTTGGCCTTTCATTTGATGCAGTTAACTGGCAAAGAGTTTCAGAAATTGGCACTACTTGGATTCTATCTCCTGTTTTCTCAGCGTTGGTTGCCTTTGTTCTATTTAAAAGTATAAGGTTTCTTATTCTTGACAGCAGAGATCCCTTTTCGAATACCATGAAATTTAGTCCTATTTATCTATTTTTTATGGGCTTTGTAATTGCAATGCTCACATTCACAAAAGGACTAAAGCACGTTGGTTTAGATTTTAGTTTTTATGAAGCCATTATTTACTCAAGTTTGGTTGGCCTAGTAATTGTTTTTGCCGGTATTTTACTTTTAAGATCAAATAAGCCGGGTAAAGATGAAAACATGAGCATCGAGTCTTTTTTTGGCATGTTGGTAATTTTTACTGCTTGTTCTATCGCATTTGCGCATGGTTCTAACGACGTTGCGAATGCTGTTGGCCCTTTGGCTGCTGTTATAAATACTGTTTCCTATAACAGCTCGGTTGATTCCCAGACAGCGGTCACCACAGGAGTATTGCTACTTGGGTCTGTTGGGATAGTGATAGGCTTAATTACGTTTGGTTACAGGGTTATTGGAACGGTAGGCAAAGGAATAACAAAAATTACACCTTCATCAGCTTTTGCTGCAAATTTAGCAACGGCTTTTGTTGTAATTTTAAGTTCAGGCTACGGTTTTCCTGTTTCGACAACACACACACTGATCGGAGCTGTTATAGGAGTGGGATTAGTCAATTCATCGAAAAGTTTATCATGGGGAAAAGTTGGTCAAATTTTTTCAGGGTGGATCATAACTATTCCCATTGGAGCAATTCTCTCCATACTCATATTTTTAATTTTTAAAGCTATTTATTCTTTTTAGCCCAAAGGACTAATTCCTAGAGCGCTAATAGCCATAATTGTGGCAAATGGTACTTTTTTTTCTTTATTCAGAAGAATAAATCTTAAACCAAATATCAAGAGGCCTAAGAAGGAAGATAAGAAAAGAATTAAAGAAAATGAAAAAGGCTCAAAAAATAAACCTAAGCAAAATATTACAAATACATCGCCTAACCCAAATGTTTCCTCTTTTTTGATGTGATCTAAGATTAACTTCATAACGAAGATAATGCCTGTTATTACAGAAGCGAAAATGACATTGATAAGATACTCATGCATAACTACGAATGAACAACTAACCAACATTAGAAATAATAAATAGATTTTTGGTACCAAAAAATATTCAAAATCATACAAAGCAATAGCAAAAATAAAAGAAAAGAAAAGAACATTAAAAGCTAAATCAAATGTATTAAAACTAATAAAGCTTAAAAAAAGAAACACAAACCCAAAAATAATTTCTGCAGTTAAGTTTTGCACTTCGATCTTCTTATCACAGAACCTGCATCTACCTTTTAAGTATAAAAAACTGAGAATAGGAATTAGATCAATGACGGAGAGTTGATGTCCGCACTTATCGCAATTTGATCTATAAGACCGAACATTAAGCTGACTCTCAGTTAAAGAATCTTGACTAGCCATCCTAGAGTTTAAGGACTGAAAAAAACTCCCAAGAATACAGCCGAAATAAAAAAATAAAATTAGATTCATAGAATGTATAAGATTATTTTCATCTATTTAGCTTTTAAAAAGTCAAAATTTCCATATTTGACACATTCTTGTAACCCCAATCACTTTCTTTAATCTTTTTTGGCATAAACATTTTTTATAATTTTTTTTATTTTTATTATGAATATAAAAACACTTTCAAAAAACTTATTTTATTTATTAATTATCGGCCTAGTTTTAAGTTGCAGCAATGGAGATAACGATGAATCTCCAAATCCACTGACTTCCAGCCAAAGCACATCTGATTCTAGCTCTTGCCCGAATATTTCTAATTCAGATGGGCAAATAGTTTTATCTGGAGAAGATAGTAACAATGAATTAACTTGTATCTATTCCGGTACTTATAACGATAGCTTCACTATGCAAAATAATGCTACTCATATTTTGAGTGGTCCTGTAAAAATTGGTGATGATACAACAACTCCTATTTTAACTATTCAAGAAGGCACCACTATAAGAGGAGAATCTGGAAAAGATTCTTTAAATATTCTTCGAGGTGCAAAAATTGTAGCAAGAGGTTCGAAGACTAAACCTATCATTATGACTTCTGCTTCGGATGATGGAACTTTAGCCGCTGATGCTCAGGCTCAATGGGGTGGTTTGCAGATAATGGGGAAAGCGAATCAAAACTGTACTGATGCAGAAAAAAATTCAGAAGGTATTTGTGAGAGGTCAGTAGAAGGATTTGATGCTGGAGATGTTAAGTACGGTGGTGACGATGATAATGACGACTCTGGCGTATTGTCTTACGTGGTAATTAAATATGCAGGATATGCATTCACATCTGAAAATGAACTAAATGGCTTGGCTCTGTATACGGTAGGAGATGGGACAGAAATAAATCATATCAGGGTCCACAACAGTAAAGACGATGGAATAGAAATTTTTGGTGGAACAGTTAATCTTAAATATATTTATTTAACAGGTGTTCAGGATGATTCTTTTGATTACACAAATGGATGGAGAGGGAAGGCACAGTGGATCATAATAGATCAAAATACCCCAGATCCTGTTACAGCATCAAACAATAGGCCTGATAATGCAATAGAATTTGATAACAACGGCAAGGCAAATGATGCTTCTCCTAGATCAAATCCAATAATTTCCAACTTTTTAATTATAGGGAATACTGAAAAACACGGAGAATTAATTCACTTAAGAGCTGGAACTCAAGCAACACTTTTAAACGGGATAATTATCGATGAATCTAATCAAGGTCCTTGCATAGAAATTGATGATGCATCTACCTTTGCATCCGCTGGATCAATTAATTCATCAACTCTATCTGCGAAATCTATTCTTATGGATTGTGGAGATAAAAAATTTAGCGGCGAAGACGGATCAGATTTATTTAGTACAAGTGCCTGGGCTTTAGAACAGGGAATAGTTGAAAGCAAAAATACTCTAAATGGTTATAAAAATGGAGCAAATGAAACTTCGGTGGAAGTTAATACTAATCTTCTAGATTCTTTTTTTGGTGTTCCATCAGAAATTGGAGCAGTTCCAAGTGACGGAACTGATTGGACTGAGGGATGGTCAGATATTTAATTTAACTTTATGAAAAAAGTATCAATAATATTCATTTCAGTTTTCATTTCATCTTTTATCTCTTCTCAAGGAAATAGTGATTTAGAGGAATTAGTAGTATCAGGAATCTTCATTCCAGATGAAAAAAGATCGACATCAGAAATTTCAAACCTAATTAGCTCTTCAGAAATGTCAGAGGCCGGAGATAGTAACATAGCGGATGCATTAAAGAGGGTTACTGGACTAAGTCTTGTTAAAGGAAAATATGTTTACGTAAGAGGATTAGGAGATAGATATTCATCTGCTCTTTTAGACGGTTCATCGATCGCTTCTCCTGAACCTCTAAGTAGAGTAGTTCCTTTAGATCTTTTTCCTACAAACGTTTTAGAAAGTGTATTGGTACAAAAAACATATTCGCCTGAGTTCCCCGGAAATTTTGGAGGAGGAATTGTAAATCTCAGAACCATTGCCGTACCAGAAGAGGAATTTTTAGATTTTTCCTTCTCCTTAGGTGGAGATAATCTAACCACCAGTAAAAGTTTCCTCTCCTCACCTAATTATGATTCTGATGTCTATGGATTCGGTTCGTCAGAAAGGGCATTACCAAAAGAATATCTTTCCGCAGTATCTGCTGGAAAAATTATTCGAAGAAACAATAGCTTTTTTTCCGGTGGATTAAATCCATCAGAACTTCAAATAATTGGCTCGGAATTGGCTTCAAATATGCCTAAAAAATTAAAATTATCTTCTTTGGATCCGAATATATCTTTATCGCTTTCTACTGGAAACTCCTTTGAGATAAATGATTCTGATTTGGGTATTATTTTTGCACTGAACTATTCGAATGAATGGGATTCTCAAGAAAAGAAAAGAAACTCGAACTCTTGGCAACCAGAGGCTTCAAATCCAGATGACATCCTTGTTGTTGTCGATAAAGAGGAATTTACTAACTCCACTAATACAATCAATCTATCTTCTATTTTCGGTTTAGGCTTTGAGATAGACGATGATCATACAATTAAATTAACTAGTTTTTTAACTAGAAAATCTTCAGATACAGTCTCATTTATTTATAGCGATCTAGCGCTATCCAATTTCCCCATGGAAAGAACTTACGTTGAATGGGTTGAAAGACAAGTGTGGACAAATCAAGCTTCTGGAGAACATTTTTGGGGAGATCTGCAATTAAATTGGAGAACATCATATGCTGAAAGTACTAGAGAATCTCCCAATAATTTAGATACTCAATACGAAGTGTATGAGGACGGTACAAGATATTTTGGAAATAGGAACGATAAATTCAGATTGAAATTTTTTGATTTACAGGATTCTGTAGTTGATCTTGGTGCAGATTTTAAATATTTCATTGTTGCTGGCGATGTTTCAATGGATTTCAAAATTGGTGCTTCATATTATTTTAAAGATAGAGATAATCAGATTTCAAATTTTGAATTTGATCCTTCTCCAACAGCAAAGATTGATTTTAATGAATCTTTTTTAACTCTTCCTTTGAATCAATTATTTGCAGATGCATATATCAGCCCAGATGCTTGGGAGATAAACGAGATTGCTGGGGCTGCAGATTACTACGGAGCCGACTCTGAAATTTTTGCCTTTTATAGTGGCATTGACGGTCAATTCACAGATTCTCTTAGAATATCTTTTGGTTTTAGGTACGAAGATTCAGACATCAACGTAAAAAACTTCAATAAATACTCAAAAATTCAAAATGATAGAAGCGATCTTGCGCTTCAAAAAGTTTTGCCTTCTGTGATACTTACTCAAACGCTAGATAACAATATGCAAATCCGTTTTGCTTTAAGCGAGACAGTTGTTAGGCCTAATTTTAGAGAATTAGCTCAGTCCGTTTTCTTCAATCCAGCTACTAATAGATCTTTCGTGGGAAACCCCGACTTAAAAATTACCGAGATTACCAATTTAGATTTTAGATACGAATGGTATTTCGGTAACGGCGGACAATATTTTTCTGCAGGATTATTTGCTAAGGATTTAAAAAATCCTATTGAACAGGGAATTCAACCGGGAACTTTCTACAGAGAGTTTCTTAATGTTGATGAAGGGCAAATGCTTGGAACGGAATTTGAAGTTTATTATGATTTTTTTCCTTATTTCATTAGAAGTAATTTAACTTTCATGAATTCTGAGGTAGATACGACATCACAATTTGTTCAAGCAAAACGAAGCTTGCAAGGACAATCAGATTTTCTCGGTAATTTTACTTTTGGCTACGAAACGGGCGATCATAAAGTGGTACTTGCCTATAACTATACGGGAGAGAGAATTTCTGAATTAGCTCCGATCAAAGGTGCTCCGGCTTATTATGAGCAGGGTACCGGTATATTAGATCTCAATTACACAGCCTTCATTAGCTCCGGTGACAACGATTTAGAAATTGGCTTTAGTATTGGTAATCTGACTGGAGAGAACTATCAAGTGTATCAACTGGATGAATTGGTTGAAGTATATGATTATGCAATTACTTATTCTTTCTCAATTAAAGCTGTTTTTTAAAATTTCTTAGTTTTGAGGTAAAGATATATAATCAAATCTATGATTTTTGGCATTAAGCTCAATTTTCAGAGCTATTTCAATTACGCAACGGAATTTGCACTTAAATTCCGTCTAGTTTTTGCTTCTGTTTTTGCCATTTTTATTTCCGTTCAACTTTATTCTTCTGTAAACAGCATATTGTTTCCAGACATAGATTTTAAAGCTTCTACTGTTGTAAATACTTCTCAACAGTACGTTGCGCTAAATTCGGACCCTTTTTCTTCAGCTAAGGCCAGTGCCATCAATCAATCCATAGCTAATTCTTCTGAAATTAATAAAAAAGGCCCTGAAACTGACCTGAATATAAAATTGTATGGAATTGTAAAATCTAAAGAAGAAAATGTTGCCATTATTGGTCTTCCAAATGAAAAACAGAGGAGCTATAAAATTGGAGATAAAATTTCAGGTAATCTTGTTGTGGAGTCAATAGATGACGCGTTTGTTAATCTGAGAAGAAATGGGAAACTTGAAAGCTTATCTTTTGCCGAAGTTATCAAAAATAAAGGTTTCAAACAATCTATAGATCCATCCACAGTGGCATCAAAAGATTGGTTAGAAAATCTTGAAATCAAAGAGCTTATTTCATTCAATCCCGTTATCAGGGATGGGGAAGTTTTAGGAATAAGAGTTAATCCGGTGAAATCTTCACCATTTTTTCAAGATGATAATTTAGAACCCGGAGATATCCTTACATCCTTCAACGGTCAAAAGGTAACGACAGTTGATCTAGAACGAGAACTTAACCAAAAAGTTAGAAATATAGAGGTTGGTGTTATCAGAGACGGTAGCCCAATTACCCTTACAATTAACCTAAATTAAAATATGATTTTTACGAGAGGGATATTACTCCTTGCGCTCGCCTGTGCATCTTTGTCATTGGCGTCTGCAAAAATAAATTTACGTGATGCCGATATCAAGGTTTTCATATCAGATATGGCCGGCGTGACCAATAAAACCTTTGTAGTCGATCCCCGGGTAAAAGGCTCGGTAACGGTCGCATCTGAGATTGACTTAAGCATTGATGAGGCTTACGAAGTATTTAAATCTGTGATGGCTGCCCATGCTTATTCTGTGGTTGATTATGGGAATCTTGCCAAGATAGTGCCTGAAGTCGTTGGTAGAACCGAATTTCAAGCTAACTACTCTGAAAATAGCTTGTCCGATGGATTGGCCATCAATGTTTTTAGACCAAAAAATATTTCTGCAAAACCTTTAGTGGCTCTCTTGAAACCCATTACCAACAGATCAGGTCACCTTGAAGCCTTTGTTGATGCAAATGCAGTTTTAATTGCAGACAAGGCATCGAACATTACAAAAATTATGAACATTGCAAACGAGCTAGATCGACTTGACCAAGATTTAGTTGAATTAATCTCTCTCAAAAACTCTTCTTCTAAGGAAATGGCTAAGATGCTTAATGATCTACATTTGAAGAGTGCATCTAACCGAACAACTGCACAATTTAATGCTTTTGGAATTGATCGCATTAATTCCGTCTTGTTGGTTGGTAATCAAGAAGTTACTACAAAAATGAAATCCATAGCATTTGATTTAGATAACGAAGTCAGCGAGTCCAAAAGTTTAAAAGTTAGGTATTTAAAGTATGCATCTGCAGAAGAGATAAAGGATATTTTGACTAACGTTGCGGAAAATATAGATAAGAGCCCTCAAGGGAGTTCTGGTGGGAAAATTAAGACATCTATATCAGCTCATAAAGAGACAAACTCTTTAATCATTAATGCTGATCCGGATATCCTTGGCCAATTAGAAGATGTCATAGACAAAATAGATATCAGAAGAGCTCAGGTTTTAGTCGAAGCAATTATCGTAGAAATCTCGGAACAACTTACAAAAGATCTTGGTGTACAGATTCTTTTTCAAGGCGATGGCGTGGAACAACCAGCATTCGGCACAAGGTTTGGAAGTCCGAATCCTGATCTTACCGCCTTTGCTGCTTCTAGCTCAAGTCTCTTGGCAGAAGAGGGTTTAGCAGGAACAGTTAAGTCCGTCGCAGCATCTTCACTGCTTGGAATTGAGGGTATAGCAGTTGGGATTGGAAAAATTGTTGCTGGTCAAAGCAGCTTTGCATCTATTTTGAATGCCATTGCAAAAGACTCTGATTCAAACGTCCTATCTACACCTTCTATCTTAACCATGGATAATGAAACTTCTTCTATTTTAGTAGGACAAGAAATTCCTATCACCACCGGAGAATCTCTAGGTGCAAACAATGCCAATCCATTCAGAACTATCAATCGTCAAGAGATAGGAATTAAACTTTTGGTAACTCCGCAAATCAATGACGGTGACTCCATTAGACTTGATATCGAACAAGAAGTTTCCAGTTTATTCGGACCGATAACAGAAAGTGCGTCGGAGATAATTACAAACAAAAGAGAGATTCAAACTAAAGTCATGGTTGAGGATAGACAAACCGTTGTGCTTGGGGGTTTGATCGATGAAGATATTCAAGAAGTTGAAAGAAAGGTTCCAGGACTAGGAGATATTCCAGTATTTGGAAATCTTTTTAAATCAACATCGAAATCTAAAGTGAAAAGAAATCTTGTTGTGTTTCTTAAACCAACAATTATTAAAAATGCAGCTGATATGCAAACCATCAGCACTGAAAAGTACAACTTTTTGAAAGCAGAACAACTGCTATTAGAGAAAAGAGGTAAACCAGTTGTTGATCTTAGCCTCATCGAGACGTTTTTAGACGATCAGTAGAATATGGAGAATAAAAATATACAAGACTTTCAATTGAGCTATAAATTTGCTCGTGAAAATGGAATCTTTATTTCAGGTATAAATGAAAACAACTTAGAGGTGTTGACTTCCGAAGATGTTAAATTAAATAAATTATCTCAATTAGAAGCTAAATTTAAGAAGCCGCTAGTAATTAAATCAATACCCGGAGCAGATTTTTTCAAACATATTTCATCTTTTTATTCAGAAAATACCGATAAATCAGAAGATATTGTTGATGGCCTTGGAGATCAAATTAATTTGGAACAATTAGCTTCCGATTTACCAAAAACAGAGGATCTGCTGGATGATTCAACCGAAGCTCCCGTAATTAGACTCATTAATGCCGTTTTATCAGAAGCAATTAAATCAAATGCATCTGATATACACATAGAGCCTTACGAAAAAAATCTCTCTATAAGGTTTAGGGTAGATGGTATATTGAAAGAAATACTTTCTCCAAGTAGCAGAATAGCCTCTCTGTTAAACGCCAGAATCAAAGTCATGGCTAATCTTGATATTGCAGAAAAACGAGTTCCTCAAGATGGCAGAATCTCATTAAAACTAGGGGAAAAATGGGTAGATTTAAGAGTATCGACTTTACCCTCTAATTACGGCGAGAGAATCGTTCTCAGACTTCTGGATAAATCTGAAGCAAAATTTAATTTAGATGATCTCGGTATGCCTTCTGGGCAAAAAGAAGTATTCACTAAGTCCCTCGCTCAAAATAATGGAATCATATTAGTAACAGGGCCAACCGGTTCCGGTAAAACTACAACTTTGTATGCCGGTTTAAACCTATTGAATGATCAAAGTAGAAATATATTAACGGTTGAAGATCCGATTGAATATGCTGTAGACGGTATTGGACAAACACAAGTTAATAATAAAGTCGGAATGACTTTTGCGGCTGGACTGCGAGCAATTTTAAGACAGGACCCAGACGTGGTGATGGTAGGTGAAATAAGAGATAAAGAAACTGCAGAGATTGCAATTCAGGCATCTCTGACTGGCCACTTAGTTTTATCGACGATACACACCAATGATACCTTGGGGGCTATTACTAGACTGATAGACATGGGCGTTGAACCTTATTTATTAGCTTCATCGTTAAGAACAATAATTTCACAACGATTGGTAAGAAAACTCTCATCAGACGGAGAAACTTTTTCAGGAAGACAAGGTATTTTTGAAATTTTAGATATCGATCAAAACGTCAAAGAACTGATTAACGATGACTTTTCAGAAAAGAAAGTCAGGGATATTATAGATCCACAGCATGATTTTCTTGAAGAATCAGGTCAAAAACTTATTCAAAAAGGTGTCACAACCCTTGAAGAAGTTAGAAGAGTTCTTATGGAGGCCTGATGACTGCGTTTAATTACGAAGCATTATCGTCAGATGGAAAAAAAATAAAAGGCAGCTTAATAGCTGATGATATTAATTTAGCGTCTCAAGAACTCAAAAACAGGAGCCTAATTCCTATAGATGTTAAAGAAAGAAAAGCTACAGCATCTTTTTTAAGTTTTTTATCACACAAGATTAAATCGAGCGATTTAGCATTAATAACTCGTCAAATGTCTACTCTTATAAACGCGGGTATACCTGTCGATAGGTCATTAGATTCGGTTGCCGAACAGCTTTCGGATAAGTCTAGTGCCAATAAACTTAAAGAAATATCCATGCGGGTAAAAGAGGGATTCAAGTTTTCTGAAGCATTGAAAGAGTTCCCCGAGTCTTTTGATAGTTTATATGTGTCACTGATTGAAGCAGGGGAATCCTCTGGGGAATTAGGAAACGTAATGGAAGAAACAGCTGACTACCTGGAAAAAAGAGCAACTCTTAATCAGGAGATTCTTGGAGCAACAATATATCCAATGGTTCTATTTGCAACCTCCTTAGTGATAATAAGTTTGCTGCTAATCTTTGTTGTCCCTAATGTTGTCTCTCAATTCGCTAACTCGAATCAGCAACTACCTTTTTTAACAATAGCGATGTTAGGAATTTCAAACTTTTTCACAAGCATCTGGTTTGGATTGCTTGTCATTTTTTTAACCTTAATTGCTTTTACTGGAATCAGGTTTATTGGCATTAATAGATTTTTTCTTTTTGTTGATAAAGTCTTATTAAAACTTCCGATAATTAATAAATTTATCATTGATTCAAACTTATCAAGATTCACTAATTCTTTATCGATTCTCAGATCTAGTAATGTCCCCATAATTAGATCATTGGATATTTCTGCTAATACTGTTAGTAATAGAATTTTAAGAAATGATATTAATTTTGCATCTGTGGAAGTCTCTGAAGGAAATTCTCTTGCAAGATCATTAAGTAAATCAAAATACATACCTTCATTAATTATTGAAATGATATCAAGCGGTGAAGCAAGTGGAGAGTTAGAAAATATGCTGATTAAGGTTTCAAAATATTTGCAGGATAGATTTAATCATTCCACTAAGATAACTTTAAATCTTTTGGAACCGGCGGTTATTATTTTTATGGGTGGATTTGTATCTTTGATTGTTTTGGCAATTCTATTACCGTTGATTCAGTTAAATACATTTAGCCTATAACGAGGAGTAAAATATGATGATGAAAAAAATAAAATTAAAAGGCTTTACACTCATTGAAATCTTGGTTGTCTTGATGATTTTAGGTTTATTGACTGCCGTTATCGCAATTAATGTTTTACCGAGTCAAGAGAGGGCAAGAGAAGATAAAGCAAAAGCTGACATTAGACTTCTGGAACAAGCGCTTGAACTATATCGTCTTGATATGATTTCTTACCCAAATTCTAGAGAAGGTCTTCAAGCTCTTGTGACAGTGCCTGAAAATCATAGATTCAAGGAAAGATATAGGTCAGGAGGGTATGTAAGGAGACTAGAACAAGATCCTTGGGGAAACGATTATAAATATAGAAGACCCGGAAGATTTGGAACTTTTGATTTATATTCTCTAGGGGCAGACGGAGAAGAGGGTGGAGAAGGATCGGATAAAGATATTGGAAACTGGGAATAAAACATTATCTGGCTTCACAATAATAGAAATCTTAGTGGCTTTCTTTATTCTTGCTATTGCTGCGCTGGCTTTCTCTTCACTTATCACTGATTCATCAAGATCCATTAGCTTAATCGAAGAAAGATTCTTAGCGAATAATATTGCTGAAAACTTAGCTCTAAAAAACTTAGTCAAGGATGAATATCTAACTTCTTCGCAATACGATGAGGGCGAAGAAACTTTTTTAGGTATGCCGTTCATTTGGGAGAGGGAGTTAGCAACTTCAATTGAGAGAAATAGAATTGAAATTGAAATAAAAGTTTTTTCTGAAAATGGTGATTTATTAGGGAAATCAAAAGTTTTTAAAGAGGTTTTGGCCCAATGAAAGGCTTATCTTTAATCGAAATGCTCATTGCAATATCTTTATTCGCTCTCTTGGCATTATTAGGTTCATCGTTATTGAATACATCCGTTTCTTCTAATCTTTCCATTCAAGAAAAAAATGATAGGTTGGATAAATTAGTATTTTTAAATAAATATTTAAGACAAGATTTTACGCAATCCGTAAATACAATTCCAAGAGATCAAATGGGCGCATATGAATTATCAACTATGGAGTTAAATTCGTCGGATTCTGACGAAATTTTACTAAGGCTAATAAAGCTTTCAGACACAGATGGACTTGAAGATACCGGCGCACTTAGAAAAATAATTTATAAATTAGATAACGGTGAATTGATCAGAGAATCCTTCAGGTACATAGATAACGAGGAACCTTTTCAAACTGAAACCCTGCTCAATGAAGTAGATTATGTGGATCTTGAAATATTTTTTGAAAATGTCTCGTATGAAGCATGGCCCATATCGGAAGAAATATTTTTTGATAGCAGTCTTCCTGAAGCAGTTGAAGTCAAAATAGGATTTTATGACCTTTCAATATTCAATAAGATTTTATTGGTGAATTATGGATAAGAGAGAAAGTCTGTCTGGAATAGCGCTCATTTTATCTCTATTTATTATAACGATCGTCTCTTCGATCGGTGTAATGATGAGTAATGAGACTCAGCAAAAAGTTAAATTTCATATTTACGAGAATTTTTTCTCTCAAGCGTATCTTGATTTATTAAGTCTCGAAGTGATTGGCAAAGAATATCTAAAACCTGAACAAAACAGACTTCAAATTGCTCTAGCCAGCTCTTCAGAATCAATTGATAACTCATTAAGTTTTGAGACAGAAAATGGTCAAGTTTTTGGAAATTTTTACGATAAAAGTAATTGTTTCAACCTTAATTCGTTGGTTTCGAAAATAAATAATACCCAAGATAGAGTAAGTAGGATTAATTCACAGTTATTGAAAAATCTTGGATTGAGCCTAGAGATTCCTGAATACGACATGGATATTATTGTGTCTTCGTTAATTGATTGGATTGATACTAATTCCACTCCGCAGGATACTCTTGGAGCTGAAGATGTTAATTACACAGCCAAAAAGAATCCTTATCTTCCAACAAACCAATTGATCGTTGACCTGCCTGAAGTAAGAAACATTAATGGCATGAACGATGAGATATACAAACAACTGAAACCCTATTTATGTGTCCATCCCTCGAGAGAATTAAACATCAATATAAATGCTTTGTCTCCAAAATATCCCCATCTAATAATTGCGATTACCGAAAATCAATTAGATTTTTATTCAGCTCAAAATGTGCTGCTATCAAAACCTTTTGGAGGCTTTAAATCGACTAAGGAATTCTTCGACATGCCTGAATTTGATGGGATGGCTTTATCAGGCTCCATTAGAGAGTCGTTATCAATTGAAAGTAATTATTATGAGATAGACGTAGAAATTACTAATGGATCTAATACTTATGATTTGA